>NZ_JAOQIO010000069.1:0-180611 GCF_025567575.1 Paenibacillus baimaensis
GCGCCCTTAGCTCAGCTGGATAGAGCGTTTGACTACGAATCAAAAGGCCGGGAGTTCGAATCTCTCAGGGCGCGCCATTTAGTTTATTAACTCACAGTTTGATATTACAAGCTTATGAAGTTAGCTTAGTTAAGCAGCCTCATATACCATCGGGACGTAGCTCAGCTTGGTAGAGCACCTGGTTTGGGACCAGGGGGTCGCATGTTCAAATCGTGTCGTCCCGACCATTATTTTTTAAATGATTTTGAGTTTTACGTAAGCGGGTGTAGTTCAATGGTAGAACTTCAGCCTTCCAAGCTGATAGCAGGGGTTCGATTCCCCTTACCCGCTCCATATTCAATCATAACAAGACCCAGCGGGTCTTTTTTTATTTTCTCTATAAATAAACTATATATCAGCGTACTGTTGTGTTAAAATACTCATTATGGTCTAAGACATCACAAAGAAAATTGCTATGTAAAGCAAGCCTCAGGAGGGGAACCATGTCGGATTCAAACAGTTCGATCAACAAAAATACTGCGAATAACCTACTGCGTAGAGATGTTCGATTTCTCGGACATATTTTAGGTGAAGTGCTGGTTCATCAAGGCGGCAATGAATTACTGGTCATTGTAGAGAATATTAGAGAAATGAGTAAAAATCTGCGTGCTCAGTACTCCACGGAGATGTATGATGAATTTAAAGAAATGATCACGTCACTGGCACCGGAAAAGAGACATCAGGTGATCCGGGCTTTTGCGATTTATTTTCAACTGATTAATATTGCTGAGCAGAATCACCGTATTCGGAGAAAACGTGACTATGAACGTTCGGCTGGCGAAAATGTACAGCCTGGTTCTATTGAAGATGTAGTACGCGATCTCAAAAATCAACAAATTAACGCAGCCGAAGTACAGGAAATGCTGCAGGGCATTTCGTTGGAACTGGTTATGACGGCGCATCCTACCGAAGCAACACGACGTGCCGTATTGGATATTCATCAACGCATCGCCAATCAAGTGATGGAATTGGACAACCCTAATTTGACTTTCCGGGAACGGGAGCAGCTTCGTGATAAGCTAATGGGTGAAGTTATTACTCTTTGGCAGACGGACGAGCTGAGAGATCGTAAGCCAACGGTTATCGATGAGGTACACAATGGATTGTACTACTTCGATGAAACGTTGTTTGACGTGCTTCCAGAGGTGTATCAGGAGCTGGAACGTTGTCTGCAAATTTATTACCCTGAAGAATCCTGGCATGCGCCTATCTATATGAAATTCGGTTCATGGATTGGTGGAGATCGTGATGGCAATCCGTCGGTAACTTCCAAAGTTACATGGGAAACACTCACGCTTCACCGCAAGCTGGCCCTTCAAAAATACGACGAGCTGTTGAATGAATTCACTACGCATTTAAGCTTTAGCAAAAATATCGTAGAGGTTACTCAGGAATTGCTCGATTCGATTCAGGTGGATCGTGAGCATCTGGATCTGCGGTCTCATGAAGTATGGCGAAATGAAAAAGAACCTTACCGCATCAAAATTGTCTATATGATCCAAAAAATCCGTAATGCCGCGGATCCTTCCATTAATAGTTTGCAAAAATACAATTCGCCTGATGAGTTTCTTGCGGATTTAAAAATTATTGATCGCAGCTTGCGTAATCATTTTGCTGATTTTATTGCCGATGATTATGTCGTTAAATTGATCCGTCAGGTTGAATTGTTTGGGTTCCACTTGGCTTCATTGGATATTAGACAGCACAGTAAAGAGCACGAAGCAGCCATGACAGAAATCTTAGCAAAAATGAGCATTTGTGCGGATTATTCGGCACTCGCTGAGGAAGATAAGATCAAGCTGCTGAGCGGTTTATTAACGGAACCAAGACCGATTACTACGCCATACATGGACTATTCAGAATCAACTCAGGAATGTTTGAATGTATACCGCGTTGTGAAGCAAGCACAGCAGGAGTTTGGTTTGAACTGTGTGTCAAGCTATTTGATCAGTATGGCAGAGGCTGCTAGTGATTTGCTGGAGGTACTTGTGTTCGGTAAAGAAGCTGGCTTATACCGTCAGGAAGCCGATGGTTCTGTGACATGCACGCTGCAGTCCGTACCGCTGTTTGAAACGATTGATGATTTGCATGCTGCGCCTGATATTATGAGGACGTTGTACCAAATCCCGGCATATCGGAACAGCCTGGTTAGCACGAATCACTTGCAGGAAATCATGCTGGGCTATTCCGACAGCAATAAAGACGGCGGTGTGATTACAGCGAACTGGGAATTGAGAGTGGCATTGCGCTCGATTACAGAGGCCGCGTCTGAGAATGGCGTGAAGCTGAAGTTTTTCCATGGCCGCGGCGGAGCGCTCGGACGTGGAGGAATGCCATTGAACCGCAGCATTTTGGCACAACCAGCCGATACGATTGGTGGAGGCATTAAGATAACGGAGCAAGGAGAGGTGTTATCCTCCCGTTATTCTATGAAGGGCATAGCTTATCGCAGCTTGGAGCAAGCAACCTCTGCATTGCTCATTGCAGCATTGAATGCTCGTAACCCACAGATTGAAGAGTCTGAGGAACAGTGGGAAACGATTATGCGCGATATTTCGGAAAAAGCGCAGACGAAGTATCAAGACCTGATTTTCCGTGACCCGGATTTCTTGACCTTCTTTAAAGAGTCTACACCACTTCCGGAGCTTGGTGAGCTAAATATCGGCTCCCGTCCATCGAAGCGTAAAAATAGTGATCGATTTGAAGATCTTCGTGCCATTCCTTGGGTATTTGCCTGGACACAAAGCCGTTACTTGCTTCCAGCTTGGTATGCGGCCGGTACGGGTCTCTACAGCTTTTATCAGGATAAAGCAGAGAACTTGACGATCATGAAAAATATGTACGAAAATTGGTCGTTCTTCCGCTCTTTGATTGATAATTTGCAAATGGCAATGGCCAAAGCAGATTTGTTGATCGCTAAGGAGTATGGCAGTATGATCAAGGATGCTGCTATCGCAGAGCGTATTTTTAATGAAATTAAGGAAGAGTATGAAAAGACGTCTGATTTGATTTTGAAGATTAGCGGTCAGCAAGAAATTTTGGATAATGTACCGGTCATTCAAGAGTCAATCCGACTTCGTAACCCTTACGTAGATCCGTTGAGCTATTTGCAGGTTCAGCTCGTAACAGAGCTAAGGGCAGAAAGAGAACGCGACGAGGACGATACGCTGCTCATACGCGAAGTATTGTTAACGATTAATGGTATCGCAGCAGGACTAAGGAATACTGGCTGATCAACGGTTAATCGGGATAACGATAGGATAAGCGGTAGGCAAGACATAACAAACATAATTTATCGTCTGCTCATTGTAGAGTCAGGTAGCCTGAGATTGAGCTACCTGGCTTTTTTTGGGTCGTGCTGGAAGCCTTTTAGGTAAACGTAAGGAGGATTAAGGCTTGAATTCAAGATGGTTTGCGATTGTGCTTGTCATCGTAGGGGCTTCAAGCTACGGACTTTTGTCTCCGCTAATTAAAATGGCATACCAAGACGGTTGGAATGAGTTTCAGATTACAGCGAGTCAAATGACGGCAGGTGCGGCTTTATTATGGCTGCTCGTACTGCTCCAGCGACAATCATGGGGAAATCCATTCAAGGGTCCATGGATCAAGCTGTCGTTAGTCGGTATGTTTGGTTTAACCGCTTCAACACTTCTCTATAACACAGCTCTGTCGGAAATGGATGCGACGGTTGCCATCGTCCTATTGTTTCAGTTTACCTGGATAACGATCGTAATGGATTCGATAGCCAATCGTAAATGGCCGGAACGTAATCAGTGGTTAGCCGTAATTATGATTATGTTAGGGACGTTATGTGCTGTGGAGGCCTTCGGGGCGGATTGGAGCCGATTCACTTATTTAGGCATTATTTGCGGGATCGGAGCTGCAGTGACTTATGGCTTCTTTCTATTCATGGCTGGCAGGATGGAGACACACCTGCACCCTTTTATGAAATCGGCTGTTATGATTACCGGTTCACTACCTTTATTGTATCTGATTTATCCACCGGTAGTTTTTTTTCAGACTGGGGGAGAGTCGTTGCTATTATGGGGAGTAGGGCTCGGCGGATTGGGTCAAGCACTGCCTACGATCGCATTTATGGTAGGAATACCACGGATCGGTAGTACCTTGGCAGCGATGCTTGGAGCTATGGAATTACCTGTCGGTATTGTGGCTTCACTGTTCTTTTTGAATGAAGCTGTACATGGTGTACAATGGTTTGGTATGCTCTTAATATTGACAGGAATTGTAGTAGCCGAGAAACGCAAAGTGTCCTGAAGATTCCGGAATCAAGCGCATGAACGATGTAGGTTGTGGATCGGAAGTTTGGAGGAATGTCGGTTGGAGCAGATGGATGTGAGGCTCGCCAAATTAGCTCGTAAGGGAGACAGAGCTGCTTTTGCCGAGCTGGTGGAGCTATATAAGGATAAAATTTTCCATCTTGCCTACAGGATGCTGCATAGCAGACATGAGGCAGAGGAAATTGTACAGGAAACATTCCTTAGGGTGTTTACCAACCTCGATAGGTATGATGAGTTTCAGAAGTTTTCGACATGGATTTATAGGATCGGAACGAATCTTTGTATCGATCGTCTCCGAAAACGTAAGGCCACTTACTCCCTGGATGCGGAGATGAAGGATGGTGAAGGTACCGATTGGTATTCAACGCTGCCCAGTCTTGAGGATACACCTGATGAACAGGTTGTCTTATCCGAGACGCAAACGGAAATTCGTAAATCGATAGATTCTTTGCCGGAGAAATACAAATCGGTTGTGATTTTGCGGTATTTGCAGGACTTGTCGCTTCAGGAGATCAGTGATGTATTATCCATGCCAGTGACAACAATCAAAACACGTCTACATCGGGGTCGGGAATTTTTAAGGAAAAAGTTGGAGCGGGTTTTGTAAACTTATTTTTGAAACATCTTGCGCGCATTTACGTATGTATTACACAAGTAACTATGTAAACGGAAAGGAGTGGCTCGCTATGGATTGCAAGGAAGCCCTCCCTTTGATACATGAATATATGGACGGCAGTCTTAAGGGTTCGGAAGCTTTACAGCTTAAGAAGCACCTGCTGACCTGTCCAACCTGTAAGATGCGGCTCCAGCAGTTGGAGCGAGTCGAGGCTCTAATTCAGTCTTGGCCCCGCGTAGAGGCCTCTGCCGGACTAACGGAAAGGATTATGGCGGCTTTACCTCCCATGAAGCAAAGAAGCCTCTGGAGGCAGTGGATACGGAATCATCCGGGTATCTCTGTGGCTGCTGTATTCGTACTTGTGATGACGGGCAGCTTCATGTCCATGTGGAATGAGAACTCGGAGCTTATCGTGAAAGGTACGGATCTTCAATCCGTCGTCATCCAGGGTAATACCGTATATGTGCCTGTCGGGAAGAAGGTTGCAGGCAATATTATGGTCGAAAACGGCAAGCTGCAGGTAGATGGGGATATTGAAGGGGATATTGTTGTTGTTCAAGGATCAGTCATTCTCGCTTCAACGGCTCATATTTCGGGTCAAATTACACAAATAGATGAAGCTTTTGGCTGGTTATGGTTTAAAATGAACGGTTTGGCATCCAAGATATCACAGGTCAAATAGGACATATGGATCATTTCAAAAATCCTTCCTTAAAGATATCTTGAAAGGGAGGATTTTTCCTCATATTATGGTATGATTTAAGGATCATCAAAAAACATTCAAGAAACAATCAAGCCGCGTGTCGTTTGGGGGCAGATACGATGGACTATATAACAGCCATCAACATAAAAGATATTATAGATATACTCATTGTAAGCTACGTCATATATAAGCTGATTTTACTTGTACGTGGAACAAGGGCGATTCAACTGTTAAAAGGGATCTTCGTCGTTGTTGTGACTTGGGCACTGAGTACCTGGTTTAAGCTGAGCACGCTTCAATGGATGATGAATCAGATGTTTACCTTCGGGGTACTGGCGGTCATTATCATATTTCAGCCGGAGCTGCGCCGTGCATTGGAGCAGTTGGGTCGGGGCGCACTGTTCAGTCGGACACCTACAGAGACAGACAACGAATTGAATAAGCGGGTCGGTGAGGTCATTAAGGCCGTAGATTATTTGGCTCGCCGTAAAATCGGAGCAATTATCGTGTTTGAGAGGGAAACCGGTTTGAATGACTATATTGAATCCGGAATTGCTATAGAGTCGCATATCAGCTCGGAGTTGCTAATTAATATTTTCATACCGAATACCCCTTTGCATGATGGGGCGGTTCTCGTGCGCAACAATCGCTTGATGGCTGCGGGATGTTACCTGCCGCTGTCGGAGAATCCGTTTATAAGCAAAGAGCTGGGTACCCGACATCGGGCGGCGATTGGGATGAGTGAGGTATCGGACGCTGTATGTGTGATTGTATCGGAGGAAACCGGTCAAATTTCACTGGCGCTTAATGGTCATATTATTCGTGATATTAAGGAAGAAGCCTTACTTTCCAAGCTTTTTGAAGAGCTGAAAAACAAGAACAAGACCAAGGAAAAAAACTCCATTTGGAAATGGAGGTTATGGTAATATGGATCGGTGGTTGCGTAATACGAATGTAGTTAAAATTTTGGCACTTGTTATCGGCATTTTATTGTGGGCTGTGGTACATATGGAAGATAACACCTTGCCAGGAACGAGTAATAATGGGGTAAGGGAAGAACAAATTTCCAATGTAACGGTAACGCCTAAATATGATAGTAATCAATTTTATGTGCAAACGATGGACCCTGCCGAGGTTATTGTGACATTAAGCGGCAAGGAAGCAGCTTTGAAAAAGGCAATGCTCAGCAAGTATTCGGTGGAGGTCGACTTGACGAATTTGGGTAAGGGAGAGCGGATTGTTCCTTTGACTCCCGTTGGTTTTCCAAGCGGTGTTACGGTGAGAGTCAGCCCTTCTAACGCGAAAGTCGTCATCGATGAGAAGTCGAATAAGCAGATGCCGGTAACGATTAATGTAACAGGTATGCCTGCTGTGGGCTTAAAGGCGGGGCAGCCTATTGTTAAACCGAATAAAGTGACGGTAACGCTCCCCAGTGGAAGCATAGATGCTGTAGAATCGGTCAGAGCTGAAGTAAACGTGGAGAAAGCACAATCAGCTGTGTCGAATAAAGCCAAGTTGGTCGCTTACGACAAGACAGGCAAAACGATGGAGTTAGCTACCATCAATCCGGCTGTTGTCGAGGTGGAGGTTCCGATTACAAGTCCATTTACGACGGTGCCCCTACAGCTTAAGCTGTCGGGTGAGCCTCCCAAGGGATTCAGTGTTGCTTCTCTGGTGCAAAACGTAGATAAAGTAACGGTATTCGGGACACAGGATGTATTGAACCGTTTGGAGTTCTATGAGGGCCCTAATATTAATCTCGCTGACTTAAAGGAAGAAAAGGAATACACGTTGAATCTGGATATTCCGCTGCGGAATAAGGCGACTCAGCTGGACCCTGCCAAGGTAGAGGTGAAAATCAATATCGTAGCTTCCGCTACAAAAAACCTTGAGCAGGTGCCGCTGTCCATCGTCGGTCAAAATGATGGGTTTGATACGAAGGTCGTGCTTCCCGAAACGGGGAAAATTAATTTTGTTGCTGAAGGTGCACCGGCGATACTGGATAAGGTGAAGGTGCAGGATGTTCAGGCCATTCTGGATGTGAGCAATATGCCACCAGGCCGCTATGAAATCCCTGTAAGCTGGAACCTGCCTACGTTTATTAAAAAGAGTACGCCGCAGGATTTTAAAGCTACAGTCGAGATCAGTGCCAAAAAGTAACGCATGTTACGAAATGATAATTGAAGGAGATAGCAAATAAATGGGGAAATATTTCGGAACCGATGGTGTTCGGGGGATCGCAAATCAGGAATTAACGGCTGAACTAGCCTATAAAATTGGCCGCTGCGGGGGTTATGTGCTGGCGGGACAAGTTGACAAGCCCACAGTTATTATCGGACGTGATACAAGAATATCCGGCTCGATGCTGGAAGCAGCGTTGGTAGCAGGACTATTATCGATCGGCGCCAACGTAATACGTATTGGCATTGTATCGACACCGGGAATTGCTTATTTGACACGTAAGCTTAAAGCGGATGCAGGTGTGATGATTTCGGCTTCACACAATCCGGTTGAGGATAATGGCATCAAGTTCTTTGGTGGTGATGGCTTTAAGCTGTCAGATGAAACAGAGCTTGAAATTGAACGGTTAATGGATGCGGAACAAGATGAATTGCCGCGGCCTACGGGTGCTAATCTCGGCACGGCTGTGGACGACGATCAGGCTAAATATGCGTATCTGGATTATGTGCAGGCGAGTGTTAAGTCCTCTTTTAAAGGATATAAAATTATTCTGGATTGTGCGCATGGAGCTGCCTATGAGCTTGCACCCAAAGTATTCAAGGCCTTGGGCGCTGAGGTCATTACTGTAGGCGCTGAGCCGAATGGATGCAATATTAATGATCATTGTGGGTCTACCCACCCAGAAGCTTTGCAAAAAGCAGTGCTGGAGCATGGCGCATTCATCGGCTTTGCTTTTGACGGAGATGCAGACCGCTTAATCGCGATTGATGAAACCGGTGAGGAAGTGGATGGGGATTATATTCTCAGCATTTGCGGGCATGCCTTGAATCAAGCTGGGCAATTACAGCAGAGCACGATTGTGACGACAGTGATGAGCAATATCGGGTTCTTTAAAGGCATTGAAGCGGTAGGTATGAAGGCGGCCAAAACGGCGGTAGGTGACCGTTATGTGATGGAGGAAATGCGCAAGAACGGATATAACCTGGGTGGCGAACAATCAGGGCATGTGATTTTCCTTGACTACAACACAACTGGTGATGGTATTTTGACCGCATTGCAGTTGATGGATACCTTGGTGTTGTCCGGCAAAAAGCTAACGGAAATGAAGCGAATTATGCGTAAATACCCCCAAAAGCTGGTTAATGTAAGAGTAAAGGATAAGAGCAAGTGGCAGGGGAACCCCGTCATTGAGCAGGCGATCCTGAAAGTCGAACAGGAGCTTGGCGATAATGGTCGTGTACTGGTGAGACCTTCGGGAACAGAGTCGCTGATTCGTGTAATGGCTGAAGGACCGGATAAGATTCAGGTTGAGGCTTATGTAGACGATTTGGCAGCGATTATTGAAAAAGAACTTTCCTAAAGTTTACTATATCCGACAAGGTTTATAGGCTTGTGGATAAGTACTTATGGAGAATGGGGTCGAAAGCCCTCTAATGCTTGTCATTAGAGGGCTTTTGTCGCTGAGGTTGTCGGAATTTAAAAGAAAATTAGTGTTGCACTCTACACATAAAATGAATAAGATGTTAATAAGCTTTTTATTCAAGAAGGAACAGGAGGATCGGGGTTACGTATCAATAGCGCCAGAACTTGTGAGGGTGCCATGGGAAGATGGCCAGGCAATTCAAGCGATAAGAGACAAGCTGTTCAAGTAATAGTTGTCGGGCTTGGAATGGATGGTATCCCGTAGGCAGCCGCTTGCAAGTTGACGAGGTGAAGGTGTTCGGAATATTCGGCGGGGACCTTCCGGTAGCGGCTCTACCGTTAGTTGGAATGCAAAGCACATGGGTGACTGTGTGTACAAGACTCCAGCATGACCGATGAACGTCATAACAAATTATTATAGATACAATCGGGTTTTTAAATATGCAGGAGGTTCTATCCCTATGTGTGGTATTGTTGGATACGTTGGTAAACGTAATTCTCAAAATATATTGATTGAAGGCTTGAAGAAATTAGAATATCGCGGTTACGATTCCGCAGGTGTGGCCGTATATACGCAGGATGGATTGCAGATCACTAAATCCAAGGGCAGACTGGCCAATTTGGAAGCAGTGCTCGATGGGGCACCATTAACCGGTTCAATTGGGATCGGACATACGCGATGGGCAACACACGGTAAACCTTCCGATGTAAACTCCCATCCGCATACCGACAATTCGCGTAAATTTTCTGTGGTGCACAATGGGATCATCGAAAATTACATGACTTTAAAAGAAGAATTAACGGCCCAAGGTCATGTGTTCGTGTCTGAGACTGACACGGAAGTGATCTCCCATCTTATATCCAGTCTCTATGAAGGTGATATCGTCAAGGCGGTGCAAAAGGCAATTACCCGGATGACCGGTGCTTTTGCGTTAGGTGTGTTGACGGAGTATGAGCCTGAGAAGCTGGTTGCAGTCCGTTTCTTCAGCCCTTTAATTATTGGTGTAGGTGAAGGCGAGAATTTCATTGGATCCGATATTCCGGCAATTCTTGATCACACACGTAACGTATATATTTTGAACGATGGTGAAATGGCGGTTTTGACCTCAGAGGGTGTCGAATTAATGACGCTTGAGGGGAATTTTATTTCCCGGGAATTATTTCATGTCGATTGGGATATTATTACAGCTGAAAAAGCCGGATTTGATCATTTTATGTTAAAAGAAATTTATGAGCAGCCAAAGGCTTATCGGGATACAATGGGCAGCCGAATCGACCCAACAGGTAAGAAGGTTGTCATGAACGAATTAAAGATGACCAACGAGTACATCAAATCCATTCAACAGGTTCATATCGTTGCCTGCGGCACGGCGTATCATGCAGGGATGGTCGGTAAAAGCATTATTGAAAAGCTGGCTCGTATTCCAGTGGAAACCGATGTAGCCTCGGAATATCGTTACCGTTCACCGATTATTACTCCAAACACACTTGTAGTGGTCGTCAGCCAGTCTGGAGAGACAGCAGATACTTTGGCTGCGTTACGTGAAGCCAAACGCTGCGGTGCACGTGTAGTTGCCGTTACGAATGTAGTGGGCAGCTCCGTAGCACGTGAGGCAGATGATGTGATTGTAACGTGGGCAGGACCTGAAATTGCGGTAGCCTCTACAAAAGCATATACCTCGCAGCTTATCGCCTTTTATTTGTTTGGATTGTACTTGGCTCAAACATTAGGAACACAGGATGAAGCTTATATCGCTGATGTTGTTGCTGAGTTAAAGCAGCTTCCGGAAAAGGTTGAACAGATTCTTGAGCATGCAGAAGTGATCAAGGAATGCGCAGAGCAAATAGCTACACACAATAACCTGTTCTTCATAGGCCGCGGCATCGATTATGCGGTTGTTTTGGAAGGTTCGCTGAAGCTGAAGGAGATTTCATATATTCATTCCGAAGCTTACCCATCCGGTGAATTAAAACACGGTACACTGGCTCTGATCGAAGAGGGCATTCCTGTTATTGCTTTGGCGACACAACCGGATCTATTTGAGAAAACAGTGAGCAATATCAAGGAAGTTAAAGCACGCGGAGCGTATGTGTTTGGTATTCACACAACAGGTGAGACAGAGCTTGGCAAAGCTGTGGATCAAATGTTGGAGATCCCGCAGACAATCCCGTTACTTAGCCCGGCATTGTCTGTCATTCCATTGCAGTTGTTGGCTTACTACGCTTCGCTTGCACGCGGTAATGACGTCGATAAGCCAAGGAATTTGGCGAAAAGCGTTACAGTTGAATAAAGGAGGGGGAAACCCCTTCTTTATTTTTGTTCAGTGAAAATAAAGTTGTAGACTGGGAAAATAAAGTATCAGACTCTAGTATCGGCGCTAAACTAATCAGCAGTTTTGTTGAACAAGTTGTAAATTTAACATTTTAAAGTAGAGGCATTTCTTTGTAATGAGAAATGCTTTTTATTTTTTTCAAAATTAAAGGATGTAATAATAACAATAATAATATAATTAAAAACGATATTAATTTATTGCAAAACGATAAAACGTATGTTAAAGTCATTCTATCATTAAATCAGTGGGGTGTTTTAAATGAATGTTGAACAAGGTTGGAATTGCAGACAGCCATTGTGGACGCACTTCAAAAGCCATTTTGAATTAAACCAGAAAATGATTAACGTTTCGGTAAAATTTAATTAACGAGGTGCTTTTTATGAAACAAGTTACGACATTGTTTTTAAAGCTAGCTGTTATTTTTATAGGAATCCCAGTTCTTGCATTGTGCATATTTTTGTTGCCTAAGATCGGGAATTTTGCTGGAGAATTGTATCCAGATATTCCTTATATGAAATCTCTCGTTTTAATCGATATGTACGCGGCAGCGATTCCTTTTTACTTTGCTCTGTATCAAGCCTTTAAACTTCTAAGCTATATTGATAAGAACCAAGCGTTCTCGGAATTATCGGTAAAGGTTTTAAAGAATATAAAATACTGTGCCATCACGATCAGTACCTTGTACCTGCTAGGCATGCCACTCTACTATCTCATGGGGAAGAGAGTTGACCCTCCAAGTTTCATACCAATGGGATTGGTCATTATTTTCGCCTCTATGGTGATCGCCGTTTTTGCTGCGGTTCTCCAAAGACTTTTACAAGAAGCTATTAATATAAAATCAGAAAATGATTTAACGGTCTGAGGTGGAGCATATGGCAATTATTATTAATATTGATGTGATGTTAGCAAAACGAAAAATGAGCGTAACGGAGCTTTCGGAGAGGGTTGGAATTACTATGGCGAATCTTTCCATTCTGAAAAATGGGAAAGCAAAAGCGGTTCGTTTTTCAACATTAGAAGCGATATGTAAGACTTTGGATTGTCAGCCAGGTGATATTTTGGAGTACAAAAGCGACGAAGACAAACGGGTACGATAGAATGCCAGTCTTGATCATTGGCTAGATGTAGAATAGAAGAATAGCGTTGCTTGAATTCGGCAGGTACTGGTCAAACGGTATCTGCTTTTTTTGTAATTTGGGTAATAAAAATATGGAATAAAAGTAGTTTAAATAATGTAGTAAGAATACATTAAGTAATCTTTTCCGAATGGTGATAAAATGATAAGAATTGTAGTTATATATTTATAAAACAGCGCCTTTAAATATTGTTGCTCAGATTGCATTTTTTGTTATCGTGTTTTTTATGGGCTGCGGTTTGCAAAATAATCCTGACCGTTTTACTTTTAGAAGGCTAAGAACGTACTTTGCTGCAACGCACTCTTCTCCCCATAATGTAATTCGAAGGTAGGTATATCCTATGTATGATGGTAAGGTGAAGGTAGGCGGTCCCGAGGAACGCATAGCTGTCCAGATTGACCTGCTGGAAAGACATTATTTGGTAGGACGGGACATCGAAATCCAGTATTTCTTGCACCAATTAATTGACGGCGGACAACAGGGACGGATCTTGAATCTCTATGGTACCGGTGGCGTAGGAAAAAGCTATTTAATCGACGAGTTCCGTCGACTGGCGGTGCATGTGAATGCCGCTTTTCTGTTAATGGACAGCCGCGGATTCTCTCATACACCGCAGGACTTCTGCACGCAAATGTTGCGTATGCTCGGCTATCCGATGGAGAAGCTGCAGCAGATCGCCGAGCCACAGGCGCTTTTAGAGCTATGCCATGATATCCTGAGGGAAAAGGTGGCGAATCAGAAGCTTGTCCTCGCATTTGACACATTCGAGGACATGGGTGATATGGAGCACTGGCTGAAAGAGGCACTCCTTCCACAATTGCACCCGGAAATCCTGATTATCATTGCGGGAAGATTTCCCTTGCAAGGCATATGGCTCAGTTCTCCGGCATGGCGCCATTGGATACATCGGATGCCCATTGGGGATCTGGATTATTTGTCCGTTAAGCAATATTTGGAGCGCTCGGGCATTTCTCAGGAACCGATGATCAAACAGGTGTGGATGAAAACTAGAGGACATCCGCTCACGTTGTCCTTGATCGTCTCGACGACGATGGTTCAGAACATTCAGGGCTTGGAATTGGTAGATGAAATCGAAGTGTTCGAACATATCGTGAGCATTTGGTTAAAAGAGGTTCCGGACGACAATCTTAGGGAGCTCGTAGAGGCCGTAGCTGTACTTCGGCATTTTAATCAGGAGCTGCTCTCCTATGTATTGGATCGACAGGTAAAGACGGATTTATTCCAAAGGCTGGTCGGACTTTCCTTCATACGGAGAGTGGATAGGGGTTGGATCCTTCATGATTTGATGCGGGATGCCATCCGCTATCAGCTGCGTTTGCGCCAGCCTGAACATTACGACTGGTTATGGAAACGCTGCATCAAATATTATTACAGCAGGATGACCAACCCGTCCAAGAGAAAGGCGAACGCTTGGGAAAGCGTTGAATGGTACTATTATATTGGCGATCATGTTGTTCGCAATTTCTGTTTTCAGAAATCTACTCCGTATCTCATGGAGGCGCTGAATCCGTCCAATTGGGCGGAGGCAGAGCAGTATTTGGACAATCGTTACATCAATCTGAAGGAAGTTTGCCTTCCTCTCCATAACCCGGACACGGGCGAGAGATTCGAGTATATCATTTCTAAAGAAGAGTGTTTTTACCCGATTAAGCATATTCATCTTCAAGAGCTTTATGATCTCGATCCTGGCATTGTTAAGTTGATGAGAGATCAGCAGGGGGCCATATGCGGTCTGACGGCAATCATTCCGATTCATACAGGAACACTTGACTACTTGCTAACTCACCCGCCGTCATCCACTTATTTCCAAAGTCTCCCGAATCATAGGCTGAAGGAACTCCGGGTGCCGAAGGAGCATATTGCGGGTTATTTTGTAAAAACGGTCGATGTGTCGGATTTTGAGGACGTGGCGATACGTACAACTGCAGGGCTATCGTTCATCTCACTGCTTATATCTTCCGGTTATGTCGTGACGACTGCTCCTCCGGAGCTCTCCTTCTTAAAGGAATTCCACCTTAGCTTGGGGTGCGAGCAGGTGAAAAACGTTGCCCATTACGATTATGACATTAACGCTCCTACGCCATATTACGTTCTCGATACGAGGGGCGGCAAGCTGCAGGATTATTTGAACAAAATGATAGCGTCCTTCGGCCTTGTAGATCATTTCAGGCAGCAGGATGATGGTATGCAGACGCTATCTGAGCGGGAAAAAGAAGTGGTGGGGCTGCTGGAGAATGGTTATACGAATCAAGAAATTGCGGCGGACTTGTATATTACAGAAGTAACGGTCAAGAAGCATTTGACAGCAGTATTTCGGAAGTTGAATGTCAGGAATCGAACGCAACTGGTTAACAGCTACTTGAAAAAAACATAATGATCGTAAGGAGATAAGCTTTCTTTCGGGAGAGAGCCTGTCTTCTTTTTTTTATCAGTGAGGAGAATGAAGGTATACCTGAATTTTACTATTTTGCTACGTTCGGATAATAGAATGCGCGAAAGCAAGATGGTATTCTTAATGAGATCAAAAAACTTAATTTACTGGAGGAATAATAATGTCCAATGAGAACGAATCAAAAGATTTGAAGCTTGAAGATTTGGAGAAGCCGTTGACGGAGCAGGAAATGAAAGAAACAACTGGCGGAGCATTGGGAAAAATCTCTGGGACAGTAGTCCGTAATGGTATGAGTCGAGGTTCAAACTAAAGCACAAGTTAAAACGATAGACTCGGATTTGATTCTTTTAAAAACAGATTATTGAACTGGAAAAAACCTAACTATCGTTAGGTTTTTTCCAGTTCAATGTGAAGAGGTGGCTTATTATGGATGCTATGGAGCTGGTAGCGTTTAGCGTGAACGGTACGGAATGGCGTCTACGCGATGTACTAAAGCTTGCGTGCATGGAGGGGCGTTTTTCCGCTGTCGAGAATAGCATTCGAAGAGCCATTATGAAGGAATTTGCGGAACAGCATCAGTTATCGATCGATGAGCAGGAATGGAAAGCGAAAGCCAATGAGCTGCGACAGCAATTGGGGTTATACAGTGCAGCAGAAACTTTGGCTTGGCTTAAAGTGCGAGGGCTTACGATGGCCGATCTGTTCGAGTCGGCCAAAGCCAGGCTTCTGACGGAGAAGGTGAAGCGGATCGCATCAGAAGATAGGGTAGACGCTTATTATTTGAAAAACAGACTTTCCTATGATAAAGCAATTATTTCTCAATTAATAGTCGGTAGCAGAGAGCAGGCGCAAGAGCTGCTGTTTCAGCTTGAGGAGGGCGAGCCGTTCTACCAGTTGGCGCAAACCTATTGTTTGAACAGTAGCAGCAAGTACGACGGCGGGTACGTCGGGTCGGTTGGACGAGCTGAGATGAGCGGCGAAGAGGAGTCATTTGTTTTCAGTTCGGAAGCAGGACAATCAGGGGGGCCTTTTCCAATCGGATCTTGTTATCGATTACTGTATGTTTGGGAAGTGATTCCAGCTGCATTAACGGGGGAGCTTAGGGTCAAGCTTGCTGATTTGATTTATGAAGAGTGGCTGAACGAAGCTGTAAAAAAATCAAAAGTCGATATTAAACTATGGGGCTATTTGGCAGGGGAGCCATTAGGCTGATCGTTCAGGAGGCACAGGGATGCTCGATTTACATCATATCATGTTGGATACAATCCCTATTTTTCAGGTGCTGTCGCCACAGGAGAAAGAGGAGTTATTTGCCTCCTTTGAGAGGCTTTCTTTCCATATGGGAGACACGATTATTGAAGCTGGGGAAAGTGGAGAATCGTTCCATCTCATCTTGGCGGGCAAAGTACGAATGATCGGTAAGGATGAGGATGGTAAAGAACTCAACTTCGGATTAATGGAAGCGGGCTCGCATTTCGGACAGGAAGCGCTGTTGAATGAACAATTTCAGGAGCATACGCTGAGAGCATCGGCGAAGCTTGAGCTGCTACGCTTATCCAGAACCATGTTTATGCAAATGATCGAAGCGCACCCTGAATTGAGGGTGTACTTAATTGAACAATTGGCCGATGATGCGATGCGCAAATTTCTGAAGCGGACGGCGCTGTTTGCCCCGCTGCATCATCAGGAGCTGCGCTCGCTGCTTGATATTATGGTTATGAAGGAATATGCGCCCGGCCAAGCGATTGTCCGTGAAGGGGAGATGGGTGATGCGTTCTATATCCTTCGTACCGGTACGTCTTCCGTACTGAAGGAAAGCGAGGGAGGTCGCAAGCTTAACACGATAAAGCCAGGGGAGTTTTTCGGGGAACTTGCGCTGTTGACCGGGGATTCTCGAAAGGCCAGTGTTATAGCGGATGAAGCGGTTTCCGTGTTTAGTCTGGCCAAGAGCGACTTTGACAAGTTGATTCTAAAGTATCCTAAAGTCAGGGAAACGATTATCGGTATTGCTTCTGCTTATTTACAAAATGCGGCAGCGAGCGTTATCGCGAAGGATAGCGCAGTTGATGATTCCGAAAGTGTTGCGGATGAAGCCGAACAGGAGAAACAACAGCGGTACGGCGGACGAAGGACTTGGCGTTTTAGGAACCGATTCCCCGTGCGCATTCAGCAAAGTGAGATGGACTGCGGCCCAACCTGCCTCTCGATGATCGCCGAGCACTACGGCAAGCGGTTGAGCATTCATCGGCTCAGAGAACTGGCACAGGTCGGGTTGGAAGGAAGCACGTTATTCAATCTGTGCAAAACCGCCGAATCGATCGGCTTTCAAGCGGAGGCGGTCCGCAGCAGCTTGAAGGGACTCACCGAGCAGACGCTACCCGCCATCGCCCATTGGAAAGGCAATCATTATGTCGTGGTCGTTAAAGTAGACGAACGATATGTGACCGTGGCCGATCCGGCTGTTGGGTTATTGACTTATTCGCATGACGATTTTCTGAAAGGATGGACACTGAACACGGTGTTTCTGAAGCCAGTCGAAGCTTTCTTCACCCAAGAAGAGTCGAAACCTTCATTCAGGCGCTACTGGGCTTTTTTCGCCTCCCACAAGAAGGCGCTATTCCACCTCCTATGGATGACATTGCTATTACAGGTCATTAACCTGGCGCTCCCATTGTTTACACAGCAGGTGATCGACCGTGTGCTTATTGGTAGAAATTATGATGACCTGAACGTCATGATGATCATTATGCTAGGGGTCTCGTTGCTTACCCTACTTGTACAATCGATCAGGGAATGGGTCATAGCGGGGACGTTCATTAAAATTGACATCGACATGATCATGAGTTTTTATCGTCATGTATTTCGCTTACCCATGCGTTATTTCGCCACTCGGAAAGTGGGAGACATCTTGACGCGTGCCGGGGAGAATCAGGTCATCCGTCAATTTCTTGTAACGAACAGTATGAATGCTGTGCTGAATGTGATGACGATTGTTGTTTACATAGTTCTTATGTTTACCTATAGCGTTACGTTGGCATGGATCGCCCTGGCGTTTATTCCCTGCTTTATTGCTCTTACGCTGATCGTGACTCCCCTTTTGAAGCGCAACAGCAGGAAGCAATTCCAAGCCGATGTCGACTTGCAGAATGTATTAGTAGAAGCTATTGGCTCCATGCGTACCGTGAAAGCTCTCGCGGCCGAGGACGAGGTAAGGAAGAAGGTGGAGGGTAGGTTCCGTCAATCTACTTTTGTACAAATGAAGGGTTGGAAAATCGACATCTTCTCCGGTTCTGTCGCCACTGTGCTGCAAACCTTAAGCAGTATAACGGTACTGTATGCTGGGGCTGTATTTATTATCGGGGACAAGATGACCGTCGGGGAGCTGATGGCTTTTAGTGCGGTGTTTGCAATCGTTACCGATGCGGCGCTAGGTTTAATCGGAATGTGGGATGAGTTTCAAAGCGTACGGATTGCCTTGGAGCGGCTTGACGATGTATTCGAGACGGAGGTGGAGGAAGCCGATCTGAACCGGTTGACAGCACTGCCGAAGCTTACGGGGGCGATTACTTTTGAACGCGTATCGTTTCGCTATAATTCCGACGGGAAGAATATACTGCAGAACATTACCTTCGACATGGCGCCAGGCCAAACGACTGCTATTGTTGGTCGAAGTGGCTCAGGGAAATCGACCTTGGCGAATTTACTGCTTAAGCTATATGCCCCAAGCAGCGGGGTGGTTCGCATCGATGGGCATGACCTGCAGCGGGTGCAGGCTGATACGCTTCGTAAGCAAATTGGAGTGGTACAGCAGGAAGCTGGACTTTTTAGCGGAACGATTCATGAGAATATTGCTTATCAAATCCCCGATGCTTCGATGGATGAGGTGATGGCGGCCGCCATGCTTGCCGGGGCACATGAATTCATTATGACATTTCCGAATGGCTATGATACACAGGTTGGGGAGCGGGGGGCAAGTCTATCCGGCGGGC
Source organism: Paenibacillus baimaensis (assembly GCF_025567575.1). Lineage (NCBI taxonomy): Bacteria > Bacillati > Bacillota > Bacilli > Caryophanales > Paenibacillaceae > Paenibacillus > Paenibacillus baimaensis. The sequence continues at coordinate 19,131 of NZ_JAOQIO010000069.1, forward strand.
AGCGCCAGCGTATTGTCATTGCGCGGGCACTGATCGGCAATCCGCGTATTCTAATCTTCGACGAAGCGACGAGTGCGCTCGACAATGAATCCGAGAGGACGATTCAGCGGAATATGAGCACGATACTCAAAGATCGTACGACCCTCATCATCGCGCATCGACTGAGCACGATTCGGCATGCGGACCGCATTCTCGTACTGGATCAAGGTGTTATTGCAGAGTCAGGTACTCATGAGCAGCTAATGATGGATAAAGGTCTTTATCACATGCTGGTAAGTCAGCCGTTAGAATAAGTATAGAAGAAATCACGCGGAATTCGCGGTCATACTCATGAATGCGCTGAAGCCACAGACTGCACGAGCAGAGTTTATCATTTTGGGAACTCTCGTTTGTTTGTTCTTTCCATCATACCTGTCATAGCCGAGCTCCGTGTCCAGTTCCAGCAATGGCGGTGTAAGGGGGACCCAGTACCGCCATTGCTTTACTTTTGCAAGATGATTTGATCAGCCAAGCTATCCGTCAAGTGCGCAAACTTACTTTTGAGACTCCCGATCTTACTAAGCAAAAGGTTTATCACATGTTTTTCGATATGACGATTTTCCCCCGTTTCGGCAATCCTTCGCTTTTGCGATATGCCTGAAGCAGGCCGAGAGCAGTAAAGGGATAGGTCTCATCAATATGGATACTCAATTTATTCTCTTTCATATGGCGAACAATGGATTCAAAATCGGTACGGTTAGGTCTTGCCTGGAAGAAACATGCGTCAATGTCGCGGACCTTTGGATATTGATTGATCGCAAATGCCACCACTGAAATATAGGTTCCGCCATCCTTGATGACCGAGTAGTTCTTCTTTCCGATTTCTCCTGGTAATCCGGTACCGAAAGTGGATGCGTCCATAGCGGAATCCAATACGATATCAACAGGCTTTGTTAGTTGGGTGGCAAAGTCGATTTTCGTGTAGTCGAACACCTCGTCCGCCCCGAGTCCTTTGACGAAATCATGATTATAGTCCCTGGCGGTTGCGATAACATATGCTCCATGTTGCTTGGCCAATTGAACCGCCGCATGCCCCACACCTCCGGCGCCGGCTTGAACGAGGATGCGTTGTCCCGGTTGAAGACGGCCATGCTCAAACAGTGCTTGCCAAGCTGTCAGGGCAACCGCAGGCGCGGCACCTGCCTCTTCGAAGGAAAGACTCTCCGGGATAATGGCAAGATGATCTTCCTCCACTGCAACATAGTCCATGTAGGAACCCATCGGAACCATGCCCATGACACGATCCCCCGGCTTGAAATGACGCACTTTTTCGCCAACCTCTTTTACGATGCCGGCTACTTCATTACCAAGAACAAGCGGCAATTGAACCGGAAATTTATCGGCCATCGGACTCTTAAGAATCGCGCCACTACGCAATAGAATATCTGCGGGATTGATGGACGAGACACGCATTTCGATGAGAACCTGTGTGTTGGTGATTGTGGGAACCGGCACTTCCAGTTCCTCTAGCACTTCGGGGATTCCAAAGCTTGTCAAAGCAATTGCTTTCATGATTACGCCTCCTCATAAGTTAAACAAACGTTGAATTTTCAACATATGTTATATATAGTGAGTGTATCAAGGTGGTAGATAGTGTTCAATGGTTAAAACAAGCTCCGTTGTTGGTTTTTCAACAGAGGGCTTCGATATGTTCATTTTGTATGGGATAAAGGGAGAGAATGATATGGACAGGCGTATTCAAAAATCGAGGCAAGCGATTATGAATGCTTTTATGAGGTTGATGTCGGAAAAGGACTTCGAGAGCATGACGATCAACCAAATTGCGGAGGAAGCGAATGTCAATCGAGGAACGGTGTATCTGCATTTCGCTGACAAGTACGATCTGCGCGATCAATGCGTGGAAGCACAATTAAACCAGTTGCAGCTCAGTTGTATGCCTGAAGAGGGCTTGGTTCTTCTCACTTCCAAAACTGCGCTGCTGCGCACGTTTGAATATTTGGAGCAGCATGCTTCTTTCTATTCCATAATGCTGACGAGCAAGGGAAGCGCGGTTTTCCAAAATCAAATGGAGACAATGTTCCGGCAAAGTCTGAACGAGCATCTGGATTCGATCAGTCTCGATCGGGAGCTGAACAGGGACATTACGGTGCAATTTTTAATTTCAGCGGGAGTGGGTTTATTGGAATGGTGGATTACCCGTTCGATGCCGTATCCACCATCGGTCATGGTTGAACAATATTGGAAATTGTTGAACAGATTCCAATTGCAAATATTCGAAGAAAATAGCGTATTAAAATAAGAAAAATAAAGTATTAGACCGGACGAGCATTAAACTAAGGCCGCTGTCGGCGAGGCGTTTCAATATTCATCACAATTGCGATACAGCCCCAGACCGTTCATAACATAGGTTCGTGCAATATCTACAAGTAGATCGGTTCGATCATTTTCCTCAACAATTAACCAATAATGCGCTGCGCTATAGATCGCTGAGCCAGTCATGGCCGAAATGATCTTTGTATGCTGGTCTGCCATGTACTTATTCAGGAATCATCTCGTGAAAAGCCTGTTCTGTAATTTCTTCCAGAAATGCATATTTATCTTCATAATGGGCATATAAGGTGGTACGGTTAATGGTAGCTCTCTGTGCGATATCTTTTATGGTTATTGCATCAAACCTTTATCCCGCAGCAAATCTCTGAATGCTTCCCTAATTAACTGTCGTATGCGCAAAAGTCCTAGTCAGCCGCTGTTTCATTTAGGGGGTTAGTCAGCATAAAAAACCTTCCCAAAGGAAGGTTTAAAATTATGTTTCCAATATTTATGATTAAACCTGCTTGTCCGACTTATTTTATCCTAATCTTCTTAGGAGGCTTCACTATATTTTTTGAAATTGTCCAGAATTGCCTGAAAGCCTGCTTTTTGCATTTCGATGGAGTTGGTGGTTTCTGCTTCAAAAGTTTCAATTACCTTAGTGTCGTTTTCTTGGCTAATAAAAGTGATCGCAACTTTTCTTCCATCACCAATCGTGTAAGAAATAAACTCGTTTATTCTCACTTCATCATAAACACCACCAAAATCAAATCCAAAGCTACCGTCCTTAGCTTCCATTCTTGTAACAAAATTCCCGCCAACCCTTAAATCATTGTCCGCATTCGGTGCATGCCAGTCATCAGAAGCAAAACACCATTTTGTTATATGCTGCGGCTCCGTCCAATGTTTCCACACTTGTCCAACCGGTTTATGAACTGTCGTTTCTACCGTTATTGTTGTATTACCTGTTTCCATTATTATTACCGCCTCACTTTATTAAATTTAGATTCTATGATTGATTATACCATTAAAATCTACTGTGATTTCTTATGGATTGCTGTTTACTATCACGCCCTAATGATTTAATCCCTTTCCATGCAGAATTTGCTGCATATATTTTTCAATCCTTGACTCTCGAGTATTGTTTGGGTTTCACTTCCAAACCGGCTTTTTCAACTTCAATGGCTTCATAAATACAGGCTTTCAAGATGGTTTCCATTTCAACTATTTCTTGAAAATTGGTGAACCGAATCTGGCGGGCTGCCTGTACATTCTCTGTTTGTTGGATTAGGATACCATGGGCATCTTTTAACAAGGCACCTTTGTGAAACAGAAGCGCACTGTATTCTTTAAATCCATGAATTAAAACTATGTTTTTATTCTGAAACGTATAACAAGGATGCATCCACTTAAATTCTTCGGTCAGCTCACAGTCAAGAACGATATTTCTCAACTTCTTATATTCTTCTTTCCACTTTGTTGCCTTACTTAAATAAGCATCAACTTTAGGGTTCATTCTAGTATTTGTCATCAAGGAACACCCCTATTCATCATAATAATATTGTGTTTTCCAAATTAGCAGTTCATTTTCAAAATTTGCTTGATTGCTTAGCTTGTCCTTTTTTGCATCCGAACCATGCTGGCGGACAAGGACTACGGTCGTGCCGATCACCGCCCTTTGTAAGCACCAGAAAAAACTGTAGGTGGATAACCAGGAACCAGAAAAGGCATGTAAATTTCTCCAAGGAGCTCCTGTACGAGCTATTCTAAGTACGCGCATTCAGCATCTGTCGACGACTTTGCTGTACGAGAAGCATCATCTACCTCTGCCGCTTGCTGGTCTGATGAGCATGGAAAAAGTTGAGACACTGCTGCCGATGATCATCGAGACCAAATAATTAGTCATATAAACAAAGAAGGAAGCGGTCAGAGATTAGCATGCTCTGACCGCTTCCTTTTTGTATATGAGGTTATTAGCTGGAGACGACCTTATTGGAGGTTATCAACACTTGTTCGGTGCTTTGATTAACCTTGACTTTGTTTTTGTGTGCTAGTGGTTGCTGTTTTATCGCCCACAGTTACGGTAACGTCCTTCTTGACGCCATTACTGATAACTGTGATAGTAGCTTGATCTCCAGCTTTTAGAGCCTGTATTTTTGTAGTTAATTCGGTGGAGCTCGTAATTTTTGTCCCATTGACTGCGATGATGACATCATAAGGACGAATGCCAGCTTCAAAAGCCGGGGATTTGCGCTGTACATCAGCCACCAAAGCACCGTCTGTAGTATCGACTTTGAGATCATTCAACATATCCGATGTCAGATCCTGAACGCTCACACCGATGAACGGAGCCGGTTCTTTGGGAATGGTGACATTATCCTTAAGCTGCTGTAGCACCGAGCTAATTGTACTGGACGGAATGGCAAATCCTATTCCTTGAGCTTGTGAGTTCACTGCGGTATTGATACCAATGACTTCTCCGTCCATGTTTAACAGAGGACCGCCGGAGTTGCCGGGATTAATAGCGGCGTCGGTTTGAAGCAAATGCTTGTAGTCACGGGTACCATTAGTATCCGGGATGCTGATCGGACGTTCTTTGGCACTTAACAATCCAGCTGTTACCGTATAGTCAAAGTCGTACGGATTACCGATGGCTACAACCCAATCACCTACACGCGCATTGTCCGAATTACCGATAGGCAACGTTGAGAAAGGAGTGCTTCCTTCAATTTTCAGAACCGCCAGATCGAGGTCGTAGCTATTGCCCAGAAGTTTGGCTTTGTATGGTTTATCTTGTCCTTCAATGGTTACATTAATTTCATCGGCGCCATCAATGACATGTTCATTCGTTATAATGTAGCCGGACGATTCAAAGATGAAGCCGGTGCCCAGCCCCGAAGGTTGAAGCTGACCATTTGGATCTTGTTCCTGACTGCCGCCGTTGTCTCCAAAAAACTGACGGAAAAATGGATCGCTATAGAGCGGGTTATTTTGCTTATTGGAGCTTTGAGCTTTCGTTTTGGTTTCAATCTTAACAACAGCCGCGCTTGCCTGTTGCGCAATATCAGCAATATTGGTGGGTCTCGCAATATCCAGTGAAGCTTTTTGTGCAGTGCCGCTATTTACAGTACTAGGGGCAGCTGCAGAAACGCTAGAAGCAGGGGTACCTCCAGTAAACATATTCATGCGATCGGAGGCAAACATCATGCCGCCCACGACAATCACGCCAGCCATAAAGGCGGCAAAGACACTTTTTCCGCTAGTGCCGGATTTCTTGCTTCCCTGCGAACCAGGCTCAGGAGGACGCTTGTTCCTGGGGTGTGAATCACCGAATAATCGAGGCTGGGTGACCTTAAAATCACCGGATTCCTCTTGGTGTAATAATGAATTCTGTTCGTTGCGACGCTCATGATCCTTGGACGGCTGTATGATAGTCTCGCTATCTTTGTGGTTGTTTTCCATTGTTAAAACCTCCATTTTATAAATAATAGTGAGTAAGACGTCCTTCTGTTATCTATATTGGACCTCAAGTATTAACGCCAACTTAAATTACTTATAAAATGACATTAGATTTAACTGGTAAAATCATACTATTTGGCCGCGCAGCGAGACGTATTCACCGGACTGCTAAATGGATTGTTATCATATAGGTAAAAGAAATGCAAAAGAGCCTTCATCCCACTTATGGATGCAAGGCTCTTTAAGACATGCAGATATGAAATGCTTTTTTAGCTTAAATACAACACATATACCGCCATAATTCCACCATCGGCCAAAGCATGGCAGATCACGGACCCAATCAATGAGTTGGATCTGCGGGTCAAGTAACCCCAGAACAAACCTGCAATGAAAACAGGGAGGAGCGCTATAAGGGGGAAAGGCCATTTGAGCAGCGTGATCAATGAAAGTAAATGGTAAGTGGTGTAGAACAACGCCGTCCAGCCAATAGCTGCATAAGAGCTGACTTTGCGCAGCAGCTTTTGATAGACGTAAGCCCTCCAATACAATTCTTCCAGCAAAGGGTTAACCAATACTAAAATAAGAATCAGCCAACCTTTATTCCCGGAGAAACCCCAGCCAGCCAAGGTCTGCTGAATTTCATTGATATCAAACAGAATAGGGGTGAGAATTGAAGCAGGGATAACAATAATAAGGCCAAATATGATCCCGGATAAGACACCGACAGCAATAGAGTTCTTACGAGGATGTAAGCCTAGCTGTTTGATCGCCTCATCAAGAGGTACTTTTTGAATAAACAAAAAGTCAATTAACGGTACAAACAGCAGCCAGCTGTAAAATAACACAAATGTTATCGGAACGCTATGCATCAGCTGCAGCCCAAGCCCAATCGTAACAGTCGGTACGATCAATAATACCCATATCCCCATCAGAACCTCACCCAATCTCTCATTATCTACTTATACTATTAATAGTAGTTAATGGATCAGGTTTCAGTAAGTACTAACTTGTACTAGTACCGAGACTGATGAATCGAGAGGGGACTATGATCAACGATTATTAATTTCTTTGCACGCCTTCGGGGCCTAATCCTGTAGGGACAAAACGATCTTTAAAGCTGTACACCATATGCTCTTGCAGGATGTTGCCTTGAAGCAAATGTTCGCGTACCATCGCTCTACCGCTTTCCGGTGTCATGTCCTTGTACCATACGCCTTCCGGATATACGGTAACCACACAAGCATCCTGGCAGCGTCCATTACAGCGTGTTCTTGTGGTATGGATAAAACGATCAGCACCTTGTGCAGCTATTTCTGCCCGGATGGCCAAGGTGACTTCTTCCCCCTGATGCTTCATGCAGCTCCCGCCGTTGCAAATTAGCACATGATGCTGCGTTTCGGATAAATTCCAGGTTGCCATGCTTTCACCGCTTTCTAGTAAATTCTACTGATTAAATTGAGGAAAGGTAGGCGTATCGGCGAGCAGCTTGCGTGTATAGGCATGCTTGGGTTCGCTAATTAATCGTATCGCCGTAGTATCCTCGACAATCGTGCCCTTCTCAATGACGAGCACACGTTCACATAGCTCGGATACGACGGCTATATCATGGGAAATAAATAAGTAGCTGACCTGCTGCGAAAGATGAAGTTGCTTGAGCAGTACGAGCATTTGCGCTTGAATCGACACATCCAGGGCCGATAATGGCTCATCCAATATAAGCAGCTTCGGCTTTAATGCTAGCGCACGGGCTATGCATACCCGCTGGCATTGTCCAGTGCTCAGCTCGTCTGGATAGCGGTTCAAATACCGTTCGTCTAAACCAACCTCCAGCAAAAGCTGAACAATCCGCGCCTCGGTAGCAGAGCCATAATTTCGTAACGGCTCGGCGATGCTGCGTCTTACTGTCCAACGCGGGTTCAAGCTGGTTCGGGGATCTTGAAACACAATCTGAATGTCTTGTCTCCATGAGCTTCGAGCGCTCCATTTTAACAAGGACTGATCATTCCATAGTATATCGCCACCACTTGGTTTATCAAGACCCATTATGCATTTGGCGATGGTGCTTTTCCCTGATCCGGACATGCCGATCAATCCGACAATCTCTCCCTGTGCTATCGCAAAATCAATAGCATGTAGCACTTGCTTGCTGCGATAGGCCTTTTGCAAATTTTTTACTTGCAGCATGAAGGATCTCCTTTCGCCATAACCGGGCTGTGCTGCGGGATAAACAGACGAGGAATAGATGCCAGCAGCAGCTTGGTGTAGGTTTCTTGGGGCTGCGTAAAAATCGATTTCACATCATTCATTTCAATCAAACGGCCTTGATGCATCACGCCAATACGGTCTGCGACCTGGGCAACGAGCCTAAGATCATGAGATACAAAGATCATCGCAGCGCCACTGCTTTGCTGCAGTTTTTTGAGCAGTGCCATAATCTTGGCCTGTGTACTTACATCGAGCGCTGTTGTAGGTTCATCGGCAATAATGATTTGTGGATCATTGATCATAGCCATGGCTATGACGACCCGCTGCCGCATACCCCCACTAAGCTGATGAGGATACATGGCATAAACCTCTGGTGCAAGCTCGGTTTTGGACAGCATATCGATAACTTTATTCTTCATCTCGACTCGTCCTAATGCAGGGTTGTGTTGATGATAAATCAGACATTCCAGCAGTTGGTCACCGATCGTCAATGTTGGATTGAGGGTATCCATCGGGTCTTGTGTAATATAGGTTAGCCGCTTGCCGCGGATCATCCGCCAATCCTCCCATTGCCAGTCAGACGTACTTTCTCCCAGAATGGCGAGGCTGCCGTCCGATTGTTGGAGTGGGTGTCTCAGAAGTCCCATGATGGTCAACGCCAGTGTGCTTTTGCCAGAGCCGCTTTCTCCGACCAAGCCTAAACATTCTCCTGGATATAGCTCCAGGTTGATCGACTGTAAAATCGGCTGCGACTTTTGACGTTTACGAGTGCTGAGCACTTCCACACTGATGTTGCTGACGATAAGCAGCGGTTCTTTACCCGCAGTTGCTTGCTGATATCCAATGGCTGCGGCTGCAGCCGATTCCATGTTCGCTGCCCTTTGGCTGCTTGAGCTTTCGGTGAGCTTCCTGCTCCTTCGGTTTCTTTTCTTGAATAGCAGCGGAACGTGAAGTGTTCTTGGCTCCAATGCATCCTTAACCGTGTCACCCAAATAATTAGTCGCCAGCACCATAACGAAAATCATTGTACCTGGAGCTAGAAATAACCAAGGCGCTTCCTCCAGGTAAGCTCGGCCTTCATTTAACATAGCACCCCATTCCGGCTGTGGCGGACGAATCCCGAGGCCAAGAAATGATAAGGAAGCGATACTTAGAATGACATATCCAATATCCAGCGTTATGAGCACCAGAATTGGTCCGATAATGGCTCCCAGTATATGAGTGAGCATGATTTTCCAAGCCGGTGTCCCTGAACAGCGTGCTGCCTGAATATAACCATCCTGCTTCACCATCAGCACATAGCTGCGGAAAATCCGTGCATAAGAAGGCCAGGATACGGCGGCTACCGCGATCATCAAGCCCGTTAATCCTGGACCCATCAGCGCTGCAATAGCTATCGCCAGTACCAAGGTTGGAAACGAAAGCAGTACATCCATGAAGCGGGTCAGTATTTGATCGACCCAGCCTCCCAAATATCCTGCTGTTACGCCAATTACTAGACTAAGTGAAATGATTAGGCCGACAGCCATGAAGGAAGCCGTTAAGGAAGCAGAGCCTCCATAGATCAACCGTGTGAACACATCTCTGCCGAAATTATCGGTACCCAAAAGATGTTCACCCGAGGGTGGCATAAACACTTGTGCATAATCGACCTTGACCGGATCATGGCTTGTGAATACGGGTGCGCCCAATGAGAGTATGATCACCACAACGATGAATAGCAGCAAAATCAAGGCAATCGGGTCCTTTACTATCGTTGACCGCAGCTGTCTGAGCATTCGCTTATCCATGGGTTCCCTCCTCTATCCGCACACGGGGATCGATCCAGCGGTATATGATATCTATCAGCACATTGATCATGACATAGGTAACAGCCATAAGTAAGGCGAATGCCTGAATAACGGGATAATCCCTTCCGTTGATGGCATCGACCACATAACGTCCGATACCCGGCCATGAAAAAACAGTTTCAATAATAACAGCTCCTCCGAGCAGACCGCCGATGATCATGCCGAAAGAGGTAATAACGGGAATCAGCGCATTGCGCAGGGCATGCTTGTATACGATGACAGAGCGAGGCAGTCCTTTGGCCTCTGCCAGCACCATATAGCGTTTGGAAAACACCTCCAATAAAGAGGTGCGCAGCAATCGGGAGGTCGTTGCAGCCAGCCCTGTTCCGAGCGTTAAAGCAGGGAGGACCAAATGCTGCCAAGAGCCTCTTCCAAGTGTGGGAAACCAACCGAGCAGATAGGAAAGGCAATAAACCAATACCAATCCGAGAAAAAAATTCGGAACGGATACGCCCATTAACGCGATAAAACGGGTGATATGGTCGGTAGGACGCCGATGAAATACGGCACCGGCTATCCCAGAAGGTAAAGCTATGACGAGCATGACTACCAATGCTGCGCCTGCCAGCTCCAAGGTTGCCGGAATCCGTACCCAAAGCTCTTCTGTAATGGGTGTACGGCTGCGAAAGGAGGTTCCCAGATTACCGGAAACGATCTCCTTCAGCCATGTCAAATATTGAACCGCAAAAGGCTGATCAAGCCCCAGCTGCTTGCGCAGGATAGCGGCATCGACATCCAGATCAGTCACGGTTGCCCCGGGATCAAACATCGTCAGCAAAATCATCTGCGCAGGGTCACCTGGAATAAAACGTAATAACGAAAATATGAGCAGAGTGACACCGAGAAGTACAGGAATGGTGACCGCTATACGAATGAGCAGATATTTGAAAATACTCATTTGCTGATGTACATTTCCGGTACAATCTTCGTTCTCAGGTTCTCATCTATGCCTTTCACCTTGTTGTTGTAGGCCGAGCCCCAGCTTGCCGAGTTATACATATATACGATTGCGGTTTCATCCAGTACGATCTTCTGAACTTGATTCGCCAGCTCATTTTGCTTGTTGGTATCAAATTCAGCTGACAGCTGATCGATCAGCTTGTCCACCTCAGGATTGCTGTATCCACCATAATTGCTGACAATGCCACTCCGGTAGTACGATTTCAATTGGCCTCCGATATCTCCGGTTACACTGCCGCAGGAGCAGTAGGTAGCCATCTCGAAATTGCCGTCAAGCATTAACTGATTCGAAGCTGTTGTTTCAACAGGTGCAATTTCAATATTAACGCCGACAGCCTTTAACTGGCTTTGCAAAGCTACAGCAGTTGGCTGAAAGAACGAGTAAGTCAGCAGCTTGAACTGCAGCTTTTGACCATCCTTGGTACGAACACCGTCTGCTCCGGCTTTCCAGCCTGCTTCTTCAAGCAGCTGCGCTGCCTTGGCACGGTCGGATTCCGGCCCTTTGTCCAGTGCATACGGAAGTCCCTTCGGGAAGTGGCCTGTCACGGGCTCCGCAAATCCACGGCTCACACCGTCAATGAGCTCTTTGCGATCCAAGGCCAGGCTTATAGCCAAGCGAACCTTGGGGTCTTGAAAAGCGGGAACCTTTTTAATGTTCAGCCATAAATTGCGCGTTGAGCCCGGAGGGTACAGCACATTGAATTTTTTATCCTTTTCATAGGCAATCCGTTGTTCAACCTCCACATTCATATCGGCGTCAGTATCTCCGCTTTTCATAGCGAGCAGGCGACCTTGACCATCGGAACCCAGCCTTGCCTCGACACGCTGAAGCTTCGGCTTCGTGCCCCAATATGTGGGAACGGCTTCGGCAATCAGCAGCTCGCCGGGAATAAATTGCGTGGGTTTCATAAATCCGGTTAAATCGGCTTCTTTATTAAACTTATCGCCAAGACGATCCGCCTCAGCCGCATTATGGATTGCAAATCCGGTAAGCTTGAAAATAAAAGCCGGGTCAGGCTTAGGTGTTTTGAACTGAATGTGCAATGCATCCTTGACGATGAACTCCACGCCGCCGATCTGTGAGGAAGCCCGCTTGTTCAGCTTCTGATGGCGTTCGAGCGCTGCTTTGACTGCTGCCGCATCCATCACTGCTCCGCTCCAAAACTTCACATTAGGCTGCAGCTCCATTTCCCAAAGGGTAGGCTCTACGTTTTTCCATGACTTGGCCAGCCATGGACGTAAGGTCGCATCATCATTGAGCATGACCAATGGCTCGGCAATCCCGTCCGACGTAATTCGTTGTGCATCTACATTAGTTGGATCCAACGAGCGGGGCATATTCAAGGTAACATATTTCAGCACCTGCTGATCGGCCATCGCGGAGCTTGTACCTGCTGCGGCATTGTTAGCACCTGTACCTGAACTAGCCGAGTTTGTAGCCGTGCTGCAAGCGGATAATGCGATGAGTAAAGTCAAAACGAATGTGAACCAACTAGTTTTCTTTAAATAAATCAACATCTTGTTTGTCTCCTCCTGTGTTCCTTCTCATAATTGTATTTCCTGTGCCACCTTGTTAAAGCCGGAACATCGTATACAATGCAAAAAAGACATCGTTACCCTATAACAAGAAAAAGGTAAAGATGCCCATAGTTTTATTGTATGAAACTTTTGGCCGTCCTTAACACCTCCCTATCCTTCGTAGGTAAAAGCAGTGTTGTCAGAACTGGCAGGTCTCCTGGCTTCGGGATCATGATCATCAACGGCCTTCCCAATCTTAACCTTGCTAAGATCAGTGGCATTATCGTTGAGGACTTCTCCGTTACAGTGGCGGGACCGCGTCGGCATTGCACCGAACTTCCCTTTTAAGCTTCAGCTTGCTGAAGCACCTGTTCCCACAAATATTCAATTATCAACCTTGATCATAAACAATATTAATATCTTATGCAATACAAATATCGAGTAAGTGAAATAAAAATTGCAGCTGTCATTATCGTTATGGTTTTGGAATTATCGGTTTGTACAACCATTAATAGTGCATACAAGCAGCTCCATTTAAATCGGATAGCGAAGTCTAAAAATTCGGACAAACGATGACAAACTTGTATTGACAACTTGCCGGGTAAGAGTATAAAATTTAAATAATATGGTCAGACCATAATACTGTTGTTGAAATCCAAACTATATCCAAGGGTGGAAGAAGATACAAGACAGGAGGAAAACGATGATCGGCACGGCTGTACCGTATATCGAACGCAATGGACTGAAATTATCACGATATATGCTGGGTACTGCACAATTGGGACTGGGCAGCTATGGAATTAACAATCGCCTCGGTACTGTGGATGGGAGCGCCTTACTTGAATATTGCGAGCATACAGGTATTAATTGTTATGACACAGCTCATGAGTATGGAGATGCAGAACTGAAGCTGGGTCGCTTTTTCATAGGTAAACAACCGCCGTTTATAGCATCAAAGCTGAAGGTTGATCTTCATCACACCTCCGAGCTGGAGCTGGAGCGTCAGATGGTGCAGACGACCGAACGAATTATTTGCCGTCTGAAGGTCGATTCTTTGTCTGCATTAATGATTCATGATCCTGTTATGCTGCAAGTATACGGAGACAAGGTGAACCGTATACTACACAAGCTGCAGAAGGAGGGTTTCATTCAAAGAGCCGGCATATCGTTTGGAGCCGATCCTGTCGAGCAGTATGCCTACAGCGCCGGATTGGTGCAGGATGATATATTTGACATGGTGCAGCTTCCTCTTAACTTGTTTGACAGACGAATGGTTCATTGCGGCGCGCTCGATGATTTTACCAGCAGGGGGAAATGGATAGTCGTTCGAAGTGTGTTTTTGCAGGGTCTGTTTTTTCTGGAGAAGGATGCGCTGCCAGAGGCCATTCAAGCTGATGGGAGCATTCTGCTTGAGACTCTTCACAGGCTGGCACTGGAGGAAGGCATATCCGTCGCAGAGCTTGCTATGAGCTATGTTCGCGATTTGGAGAATGTTCATTGTCTGGTTATCGGTGCGGAAACTCCTGAGCAAATCCAGCATAACCTGGAGCTTTTGAACCGTCCCGCTCTTTCCGAACGGACACGAGAGCGTGTTGAGCAAGCTTTTGCTGATATTCCTCGCCAATTTGTTGATCCAACGCAATGGAATAAATAGAAGAAAGGAAGCGTTTACATGAAAAATGTTGGTTTTGGTATTGTAGGCTGCGGTTTTTTTGGCGCTGAATTTGCGCGTATTTTGCATAAGCTGGAAGGAGCGACGGTTGTAGCGGTCTACGGAGGCAGCGGGGGCAGCACAGCGGCTCTTGCCATGGAGGTTGATTGCAGGGTTGAGCATCGTCTGGAGGATCTGGTTAGCCGTAAGGATGTGGATGCGATCATTGTATCGAGCCCCAATTATGCGCATAAGGAAGCGGTCCTCGAGGCAGCCCGCTGCGGTAAGCATGTGTTCTGTGAGAAGCCTGCGGCGCTAAGCCTGAGCGATTGCAAGGAAATGCTGGATGCTTGCAGAAAAGCAGGGGTACACATGATGGTTGGGCACATTTTGCATTTTTTTCCGGGAATTGAGCAGGTGAAGCGCTGGATTCAACAAGGCGAGATCGGGCAACTTGTCGTTGCTCACAGCGAACGAACGGGCTGGGAGAAAAGTAAGGAGGAGGTCAGCTGGAAGAAAAAGCAGGACTTATCGGGCGGGCATCTTTTCCACCATATTCATGAGCTGGATCTTGTATTGTCCATTCTGGGACCTGCAGTTAAAGTATCCATGATGGCCGATAATGTGGCTCATCGAGGAGACGGTTATGGGGATGAGGATGACGTGCTACTGATCAGCCTGCAGTTTGCCACAGGGACCTTTTGTACATTGCAGTATGGGTCAGGTTTCCAGTGGGGAGAGCATTATATGAAAATCAATGGCACACTTGGCGCCATCAAAATCGATTTTAGAAATTCAACGGTAGAGCTGCGCAAGGATGGGCGGACGGAGGCGATCATCGGATTGCATAGTGCTGATCATGAGGACCAGGAGCGGATTCAAACGTATCAGCGCATGGATGGTGGAGTGATCTATGGAGATCCGCAGATGCGGCCGCCCGCTTTCCTGCGTACGCCGATGGAACGGGAAATGGATACGTTTCGCAAGGCCATTCTTCACCTGCCAATTGATGAGGATAAAAAATTGTTACTGGATGGATCAGCAGCATATACATCCATAGCTGTTGCAGAGGCTGCACTGCTGTCAAGCAGCGAACAAACTATATTGAGCTTAAGTTTGTTCAACAAAAATGTCATATAACATAACATTAAAAACAATGACCACTTGAAACTGAGTTATTTATTGAACAATACGTTAGATTATATAACATAAAATTACCCAAATATAAGAAAATGAATTGACAGAATAAACAGAAACAGGTAAGATCATTTTAAACTATAATCTGGTCATACCATAATCTAGCTGTCACTTAAATTCGTATCACCGTCATCGGAATAATGGTATGACCATACTATTCATAAGAATGGTGGTGTTGGAAGCTTGCAAGCTGAGGTACAATAAATCATTATCGGGTAGTAGTCAGGGGTAGTTCGGAGGCTTGAACGGAATTATTCATCAATCGAACAGGGGGACGAAATATGAGAAGGTCAAAAACCGCTTTGGCTGCATTAGTATTATCCACGAGTTTGGCTGCAGGTTGTACGAATGGGGGGAGCTCTTCGCCGCAGCAGAGCAATCCGAGCAATGAGGCTTCAAAGGCCAAGAAGGTTGCTCTGAATTGGTGGGTCGATTCCCGCGATGATATTCAGGCTACATATGAGGAAATCAAAAAGGATTTTGAAAAGGCGAACAGTAATGTCACGATTAACATCGTTAAAACGCCGGACGACAAGATCGGTGAACGGATTAGTATCGCCATTAATACCTCGGAGCTCCCTGATGTACAGCAAGGCGCTATTGGCTGGCCGCTCACCTATGCCAAGAAGAACCTGCTGCTTCCCCTGAATGATATTGTCGATAAGCAGGACTTCGAAGAAAGCACGTTGAACTCATTATCTGTAGATAATAAATTGTATATTTTTCCTAATAGCATTACCTCTCCCGGGCTGCTGGTGAATAGGGATATTTTTAAAGCCAAAGGCGCACTGGAGCTATTACCGCAAAATATGTCCACATGGAGCTATGACAAGTTTCTAGAGGCTGCCAAAAAAGTAAACGATCCGGCGAAAGGAATTTACGGATTCGGTGTGTACGCTGGCGATACGGGAGGTGATCAGGGTCATCATATGTTCCTCTGGGGTTTCGGAGCCAAAACCTGGTCTGATGATAAAACAAAAGCGGTGCTCAACTCCCCTGAAGGCGTAGCCGGTTTGGAATATTTAATCAAAATCATTGACGAAGGCATCACTCCACCCGGCGTAGCAGGCTTGAAAGCAGGCTCTGTCATTAATGAGATGTTCCTGCAAGGGAAAATCGGAATGACCTTCGGCAGTTTAGGCAATGTCAGCGCGTTCGATAAAGCTTTTAAGGAAGGCTCTGCACCGAAATTCGAATACGACTTGATTCCTTATCCATCCAAAGACGGTAAAACGTCCAACTCGATCCTGTTCGGCAACGGAACCTGGGCATGGAACACCAAAAACGAAGATAAGATGAAATGGTCCAAGGAATTCGTAAAGTTCATTAACAGCAAAGAGAGCATGGAGAAAATGGCAAAAGTACCTTCCGTTCTCGCAGCGCGCAAGTCGCTGTCCAAGACGTATCAGCCAGATTCGATACAAGGGAAAACTACCAAGCTGTTTCAATATTCCAGCGATATCGGTTTAGCTATTCCAGGTTATGCTGCAACCCGAAATGCCTTCTTTCCCGAGCTGCAGGCTGCCATCACCAAGAAGAAAACAGCGAAGCAGGCTTTGGATGACTGGGTGACAAAAGCCAATGAGATCATTACGCAAAATTCAAAGTAAGCAGAATCGAGTATTGTCATGCCGGTAGCTTGCCTGCTGCAAAAACTTCCGGATCAGTTCATCAAGAGAATTGGGGAATGTTTATGGCTTCAAGATGGTACAAGGAATTTTGGGGATTTTTTTTCATAGCGCCCTTTTTGATCGTTTTTCTTGCTTTTGAAATATATCCGTTTCTGGATGCCTTGTATTTGAGCCTGTTTGACTATGGCATCGGACAAAAGGAGTGGGTAGGGCTCAGCAATTATACAGCCTTGCTCAAGGACGAAATATTTGTACGCTCGATTCTGAACACGTTTGGTCTGGTGTTGGGTGTAGTTCCTGTGTCTGTATTTTTCTCGATCGTTGCGGCCAGCCTTATTATTGGAAAATCTGCAGCCATAGCTTCCTTCTTTCGGGCAAGCTTTTACTTGCCGATTGTCACTTCGCAGGTCATCTTGTCGGTAACTTGGCTGTGGATCTACAATCCGGTTAGCGGAATCGGAAATTATGGTTTGTCCCTGGTCGGGGTGAAGCCGGTGATGTGGCTGGCGGATTCGGATGTATCCTTGATTGCTGTCATCATTGTGGTCATTACCTGGTGTGTCGGCCAACCGATTATTTTATACTTGGCGGCACTCGGCAATATTCCTTCTTCCTATTATGAAGCGGCTTCCATAGATGGAGCTTCACCTTGGAAGCAATTCTGGAATATTACGCTACCGCTGTTGAAGCCTACGACGTTGTATGTCATTGTGACCACAACGATCGGTGCTTTTCAAACGTTTGTTGTTGTGCAGTTGCTGACGGGTGGAGGACCAAGCTACTCGACCACGACCATTATGTACCTGCTGTACGAGACGGCGTTTAAATACGGGAATTTGGGTCTGGCTTCGGCGATGGGTGTCGTGCTTGCAGTGCTGATCTCGATATTCTCGGTGGTTCAATTTAAATTTTTCAAGACCGATGTCGAGTATTAGGAGGGCATGCGAATGCTGGCAAAACTGCTTGGATGGATCGCTGATGTGCTGTTATACGCATGCGCCATTTTTTTCTTGTTCCCACTCTATTGGATGATAACCGGTTCATTCAAGGATCAGTCCACGACGATCAAAATTCCGCCCGATCTCGTCCCGCTTAACCCGACTCTAGTGAATTACTCGCGATTGATAAAGGACAGTGAAATCTTTCAATGGTTGTTGAACAGTGTGCTCGTCGCTGGTATTGCTACGCTATTGGCCTGTGTGATTGCTACGATGGCTGGGTATGCGCTTACGAAACACAAATTCACTGGGCAAGCGCTCATATTTGGCGCCGTCGTCACGACCATGATGATTCCGAGGCAGCTGGGACTTGTGCCGATGTTCACATTAATGAGAGATCTTCATTTGGTCAACAATCTGGGCAGCGTTATATTACCGATTCTGGCGCTTCCTTTTGCGGTATTTTTGATGAAGCAATTCAGCCAGACAATTCCCCACGAGCTTCTGGAAGCGGGCAAAATCGATGGCTGCAGTGAGATTGGCCTGTTTACCCGGATCTTTGTACCGGTCGTTAAGCCGGGTATCGGAGCTTTGGCTATATTCGTTTTTTCTTTTACCTGGAATGATTATTTGTGGCAGTTGATTATGCTGAGTGACAGTAAACAAATGACGATCAATGTAGGGATCTCTACACTGATTAGTGAATTTTCAGCTAATTACGGTGCTCAGATGGCAGCCGCAACCTTGGGCTTTGTCCCCATTTTCATCATTTTCATCGTGTTTCAGCGTTATTTTGTCAAGGGCATCACGGTTGGCAGTGTGAAGGGTTGAGGAGGAAGAAGCAGCGATGCAGGTGCTGGATCAATTTCGATTGGATCACAAGGTAGCCATAGTAACCGGAGGTTCAGGTCTTTATGGCGCTCATATTTCGGAAGCTCTCGGGCAGGCTGGAGCCATGGTGATTGTGGCTTCACGAAATATCGACAAATGTGAGGAGCAGGTGGAAGCTTTAAGCAGGCAAGGCTGTCAGGCAGCGGCGATAGCACTAGACCTGAGTGATGAGGAGAGCATTACCGCATTGGCTGCGGAGGTGGTCAACCGCTTTGGTCGCATCGATATTCTTGTCAATAATTCGGTATCCCGTGAAGGATTGGACGATATTGAGCATACGACAGCAGCGGGTTGGCTGCAGGCTCAGCAGGTGAATGGACTCGGCGTGATGCTGCTATCCAAGGCAGTTGTGAAGGTGATGAGAGAGCAGAAGGAAGGCAGTATCATTAATATATCGTCGATTCAGGGTATATTGGGACCCCATTTTCCGGTATATGGTGACAGCGGCATGACGAGTGGAATCGAGTATACGTACGCCAAGTGGGGAATGGTTGGTATGACCAAGTGGCTAGCCAATTATTACGGGAAATACAATGTGCGCGTGAATTGCATTAGTCCAGGAGGCTATAATCCCGTGGGAAGCGACAAGGAAATAGCTTCACAGCAGTTTCTGCGCAATTACGAGGAGCGGACTCCGCTCGGCCGAATGGCTGACGATGATGATATCAAGGGAGCCATTGTGTATCTGGCTTCACGGGCCTCGAAGTATGTGACCGGTCATAATCTGATTATAGACGGGGGTTGGAGCTCCTGGTAGAGGAATTATCGGACAGATGCTCTAACAAAATTGCCGCGGCCAGCGTCATATCACCATTACGTACGGCCTCCAAATAACGCTTGTGCTCCTGGACGCTCTGTTCAATTCCATTCAGATCAAGCTCTTTCATAGGTACCTGTTGAATGAGTGGCTCTGCCAGGTAGACCAGGGTCTGGTTCCCGAGTGAAAGGATCAGGGTAAGATGGAACTTAGCATCCAGTGTGGCGCGTTGAGTATGGCTCAGCTCAGGATTGGCATATTGATCTGCTAACTGTTCAAGCTCCGCCCATATGGCAGATGTAGGAGTAGGGTGGGCTGCAAGGGCAGCGGCCTCCAGCAAATAACGGATTTCGTGAATTTCGCGGACGGTTTTGGCATTCATTTGCACAATAAAGGATAGCTGCTCAAAGAGGGGATTCACAAAGTTGGTCGCCACATAGCTGCCTTCTCCGTGCTTGATCTCCAGAATACCGAAGCTTTCCAGTGAACGGAGTGCCTCACGAAGGATGGCGCGGCTGACACCGAGAATTAGCGATAGCTCTCTTTCGGCCGGCAGCTTGTCTCCGGGCTGCATGCTCCTGTCGAGAATGAATTGTTTTAGATTTTGAACGACTAATTGTGTAAGGGTATAACGTTCACTTTTATCAATCGGTTTCATAATAGCTGGCAGCTCCTCACTCTATTTAAACAGGCCTGATATTGTATGGTCAGACCACTACGAAATCTTAGCTTTCTTTTCACATTTTGTCAATGAGAGTGCTTGGGATGCGCGGGGAAGTGGTGCTCAGAGCAAGGTACGATACGTTGACAAGACACAATACGATGGAGTAGATTTAAATTAAAACATAGAATGGTCATACCATAATCTAGGTTTGCCTATAGATACAGGAGGAGAGCTGGCAGTGGAAATCTCTGAAAAAATGAATTTGTCGCATATCGTCAGTGAACGGATCAAAAATCATATTATTGAAAATGAGCTCAAGGAAGGAGAACGATTGCCTTCTGAAAAGCAGCTAATTGACATGCTGGGCGTAAGCCGTACCGTCGTCAGGGAATCATTGAAGTCGCTGGAGATGATCGGTATTCTCAAAATCAAAACGGGCGATGGTATATATGTCAATGCGTTATCGCTCAAGCCCGTGATGGATCAGGTATCATTCCGGTGGCATCAGAATGAGCGCAAGATGAAGGAGCTGCTGGCGACACGGCGCATACTGGAGCTGGGTGCCGTAGAAATGGCCATCGAGAAATACGATCTCAGTTTTATCAACCAAATGGATGTATGGAATGAAGCAATGGCAGCCAAGCTGGATAGCGGGCAAATGCCGCTCGAGGAGGATTTGCAATTTCATCAAACCTTGTTCAGAGCTACAGGTAACGAAACTTACTTTGAGCTCAGCGAATTAATTACCGATTTTTTCCTGAATATTCGGCAGCTGCACTTTGGCAATCTGGAGGATACAAAAAAATCGATTATAGAGCATCAAAGGCTGGTTGAGTACATTCGTGCGAAGGATGTAAGTAAAGCGAAGAAAGAGATGGAGCTCCATCTCCGTCCGCTGAAAAAATATACGGATTGATGAAGTAGGATCGCTGAGAGTATTTCGAATGGGCAGTTTGATGATCTATCGAGCCATATGGCAGTCTGGGAGGAAGCTCCCTCGCAACAATGGTCATACCATCATATCTATTGAAGGGGGTGTTTCTGATGAAGGCGGTTTGCAGCGAGTGTCATACGGGTGTTGAACAGGTATTATCTTATTCCTGCCCCTTATGCGGGGGTGTATTGCTGCTGGATTATGAAAAGCCACAGGGCTCCTGGATGGACCCGACTGAAAATGGAATTTGGAAATATCATCAGCTGCTGCCAGAGGTACACAAAGAAAACCGCTTGTATGCCGGTGAAGGGATGACCCCGCTTATTAAGAGCGTAGCTTTGGCCAAGCGGCTCGGGTTAAAAGAGCTTTATTTCAAATACGAGGGTGGTAATCCGACCGGCTCTTACAAAGATCGGATCGCTGCGATGGGGATATCGTGGACTTTGGCCAACGGACGACAAGCATGCATAGGCACCTCCTCTGGCAATGCCGGGGCAGCGGTTGCTGCTTATGCAGCTAAAGCAGGCATTCCGTACCATCTGTATGCTTTGGAGCATATGGCAGAAGCCAAGCTGGAGCAGATGCTGGCCTACAATGCGCAGGTTCGAAAGGTAGCGGGATTCGGAGTCAGTCCTGAGGTTGGAGAGCGCGTCTTCAGCCATATCTTTGCAGCCGCACAGCGTAAGGATTGGGAGGTGATGATCACAGCTTACCGATATAACCCTTTTGCGATGGAGGGTGTGAAGACGATTGCTTTTGAGCTGGCTGACCAGATGGCGGCAATGCCTTCTCATGTATATGCTCCAGCGGGTGGCGCCGGTTTATACCTGGGAATTTGGAAGGGATTTAACGAGTTATTTCGATTCGGATATACCTCAGGTAAGCCGCAGATGGTTGCCGTACAGTCGAGTGGCTGCTCGAATATTGCTCGCGCTTATGCAAATGGGCAATCTGTTCCGGCACCTGGGGAATCGACTTCGCTGATTTCCGGTCTGCAGGTGCCGAATCCGCCAGACGGCAAGGCTGCACTGTCGGTAATGGCTGCAGGTGACGGCTCCGCAATGTCCGTGGAGGATGAGGGGATCTGGGAAGCGCAGCGAATGCTGGCAGCGGAGGAGGGCATCTTCTGCGAGCCCGCCGGGGCAGCGTCTGTCGCCGGCTTGATTCAAGCATGTGCTAGAGCAGAGCAGCCTCACGGGAATCCCGTCGTTTGTATCATCAGTGGTGTCGGCTTCAAGGATGGAGCTCGTTTATCGGCGATGGTGAGCAATAAAGTAGTGCCAACACTGCAAGCTGAGAGTCTGGATATTTAACAATTAGAGGTAGTAGTTCAATAAGTCAAGAGAGGACTGGTACCGATGAATCCTATACGGATTGGCCTCGTAGGCTTGGGGCGTTTCGCCGCACTGCATGGACATATCTGGCAGCAGATGCCGAATGTACAGGTTACGGCTATATGTGACCGCAATCCTGAGCAATTTGCGATATTCAAAGCCTGGTTCCCACAGGCGGAGTGTTATACAGATTGGCGCGAAATGCTTCAACAGCAGAAGCTGGATGCTGTCGATGTGCTCACACCGGAGCATTTGCATAAGGAGCCAGTAGTTGCAGCACTTGAAGCGGGTTTGCATGTATTCGTGGAGAAGCCGCTCGCCCACTCTCCCGAGGATGCTGCGCTGCTTATCGAAACGGCCATGAAGCATAATCGGTTGCTGATGACAGGGCATGTGCTGCGCTTTGATCCTCGTTATGCAGCTGTAAAAATGAAGCTCTCCGCAGGAGAATATGGACCACTTCGATCCATTTATGCGAAGCGAAATAATGGCAAAGCCTTTTTCTCGATGTATAACCGCGTTGCACCTGTCTATATTCTCGGAATCCATGATATCGATTTGATGCATTGGTATATGGAGGATGAGGTGTGTGAGGTGTATGCGACCAGCCCACCTGGAGCCGATCGGTCAGGCGATTTGAGCTGGGCAATGCTAACATTCTCCAGAGGGGGAATCGGCATATTGGAAAATAATTGGCTCCTCCCGGATGGTGCGTCATCCTTCGCAGATGTACGAATGGAAATAACGGCAGAGGATGGAGCGATTCAAATTCATGACCCCGAACAGAGTATCTCTTATATTGGTAATAACAAAATAGATGTACCCTCACTTATTGCCGGATTTGAATTACATGGGAGAATCGGCGGTGCACTTGCGAGTGAGCTGGAACACTTTGTAGCCTGCGTCACGGAAGGAAAAGCTTCTGAAATCTTGCTTCCGCACGATGCGCTTCGTGCTGTCCGGGTAGCGGCTGCTATAGAGCAATCCGCGACAGAACGAAGGCCTGTAAGTTTGTCCATGTACGAGAGGACGGGCCAGGCATGAAAATATCGGAATCGGTGTATGCCATTGGCGGCGGCGATTTGGGTTACAAAATCAGCAATGCTTTCGATTGCAATATCTACTTAGTAGATGGCGGTGGTGAATATGTGGTTATCGACGCTGGCTCCGGGATGGACTCAAACGCAATTGTCGCCTGGATTCAACATGACGGTATAGCCATAGAACAGATAAAAGCATTGATCTTGACCCATGCACATGCAGATCATGCGGGTGGTGCCTCCAAGCTTCGTCATGATTTGTCCGTTCCGGTGCTGGCTGGCAGCCTGACAGCGGATATAGTTGCTTCCGGTGATGAAGCAAGGATTTCACTACCTGAAGCAAGGCGAAACGGGATTTATCCGGCTTGGTATCGCTTCAAGGCGTGTCCAATTGACCGGACACTGTGCATCGGGGAAACAATAGCAATAGGCAACCTGACGCTGCAAGTGATTGCGGTTCCCGGACACAGCGCCGATATGATCGCCTTATACTGCCCTGAGCTTGGAGCTCTGTTTGCGGGTGACACTGTATTTAGTGGAGGCATGCTTGCGCTTCAAAGCAGCCCCGACTTTTCCTTAAGTGAATACCGCAGGACGATAGCCAGTTTGTCATCGATGAACCTCAAACAGCTGTTCTCTGGTCATGGAACAGCTATTCTGGAGCATGCCAATGAGCATATTATGTTGGCACATCGACGGTTTGAAGCCGGAGAGCCACCTGAAAGTATTGTATGATCCGCTTCATGGTACGGAGCGGATTGGGTTGATGAAGGCAGGAATAGAGGAGGCACAGGGTATGGCAGATGAACGATCACTGGAAACTGAACATCATTTTGACTGGAATCAGTATGAGCGTGGTACGAAAGGCAGCTCAAGCTTAACTTTTCGAGTACATCCTGATACAGATCTGACCTTGCCGGTACTTCAGATAACAGGAGAAAAGGAAGGCCCGTCACTGCTCGTATTTGCCGGTATCCACGGCGACGAATATGAGGGGATCGATACCATACTGCGATTGTATAACCAGTTGTCCCCGCAGGATGTGATCGGCAGGCTGGTCATGCTGCCTACAGCCAACCCGCTTGCTTACAGGGGAGGCACTCGAATCAGCCCGGACGATGATGTGAATTTGGCCCGTGCATTTCCCGGTGATCCGGAGCGCTCGATAACTCAGCAGCTCGCCTACGTACTGCACCACCAATTTATTGCCCATGCGGATTTTCTGCTTGACCTGCACAGTGGGGGTACACATTACGCTGTAGCAACGATGGTTGGCTATTATCATGATGAGCATTCGGAGCTGGGCCAACGAAGCCGTGCTGCTGCCATCGCTTTCGGTATGGATCTGCTCTGGGCACATTCCACTATTGCCGCAGGCCGCAGTATTTCATCTGCTCAATCGTTGGGCATTCCGTGGTTATATACGGAAGCTTATGGAGGAAGAAGAATACGTCAGCAGGATTCAGACAGCTTTTACACAGGCTCACTCAGGTTGATGAACCATCTGAAAATGCTCGTGGCTCCAGACCAAAGGGAACTGGGTAAATCTCCTGCTTCAATACAGACCATTTATGGGGACGGCAACTTCGATGCTTCCGTTGTCTCTGAAGCAGAGGGCTTTTTTATCCCTCGAGTCAAGCTCATGTCCGAGGTGCATCTTGGTGATCTTATCGGTACGATCTATGCTCTAAGCGGTGAAAGCCTTCAGGAGGTTCGAGCCTACGCCG
Organism: Paenibacillus baimaensis; assembly: GCF_025567575.1. Classification (NCBI taxonomy): domain Bacteria; kingdom Bacillati; phylum Bacillota; class Bacilli; order Caryophanales; family Paenibacillaceae; genus Paenibacillus; species Paenibacillus baimaensis. The sequence goes on from NZ_JAOQIO010000069.1 coordinate 44,197, forward strand.
ACGGTTTTCTTGTCATGATGGTAGGAACACCGATCGTCAAACGTGGTGAACCGATCTATTTGCTCGCTGCCTCACATGAATAACAGAATTAACTACATGCAGGAAAAGCTTTTCCAAGCAAGCTTACCACTACAATCCCCTAAATACTGCAAGGAGGAACAACAATGTCAGCCAGTACAACAGACAAATTTAAAGGTGTGATCGTGGCGATGAATTCCTGCTACGACAGCGAGGGCAATATCAGCACGACTGCGGTGAAGAAGTTGACACGGTTTTTAATGGATAAAGGAGTAGACGGACTTTATGTCGGCGGAAGCACGGGTGAAGGGCTGCTGCAAAGCAGTGATGAGCGTAAGCAGGTACTGGAGGCCGTGTTGGAGGAAAGCCAAAAAGCCGTCACGGTCATTGCCCATGTTGGGACATTAACGACAAAAGAAAGTGTGGATCTAGCCATTCATGCGGAGAAGGCAGGTGCAGATGCGCTGTCAGCTGTCTCACCATTCTATTACGGCTATCGTGAGGAAAGCGTTGGCAAGCATTGGATGAGGATTGTAGACAGCACCGAGCTTCCTTTTATCATTTACCATATCCCATCAACGACAGGGTTTAGCCTTACTCCAAGCCTACTGAAGGAAATGATCAAAAGCCCTAAAGTTATCGGTATTAAAATCACGACAGCCAGTACCTTCGAGCTGCAGCAATTTAAGGTTATGGGCGGACCGGGCTTCATGCTCTTTAATGGTCCTGATGAACAATTCCTGGCAGGACGAATCATGGGAGCGGATGCGGGTATCGGAGGAACCTACGGGATCATGCCCGAGTTGTTTGTGAGTTTGGAGCGTGAATACCGTGCCGGACGGATCGCTGAAGCACAGCAGCTGCAGTATACGATTAACGATATTATTGCTGACCTGTTGCAGCTGCCTGTGTATGCGGCTCTAAAAGCATTGGTCAAAATGCGGGGGGTTGACTGCGGAGATGTGAGAGAGCCGTTGCCCCAACTGTCTGAGATCCATATCCCATTGATTAATGCTCTTTATCATAAAATTATGAATGCTGTTGGGGAGCTTAAATAACAGCTCCATACTAAGTTATTATTAGTTTCCTATCACATGCTTGAGCTCCCAGACCGTTGACAGAAGTTAAGCAGCATCAGAATCCATACATCATCCGAGGATAATGGTCCTACCATCATATGAATGGATTCCTTTACCAATTATAAGGAGAGATGTTGAATGAGATCGAGGATTTGTCTAATGCTTGCCCTGCTTCTGTTAGCAGGTCTGCTTCCGAACACATGGAATGCTTCGATTGCATACGCAGGGAAATGGCAGGGAAGTGTAGGGTACTTAAATAATGACAGTTCTCCAGGAAGCGGTGTAATGGCGAACTTTGGTTACACCAATGCAGCGTATTTCGACTACTACAACCGCAGTATCGGCATCGACCTGCAAGCGTCAAGGAGCTTCAATGAAATCAGGCTGATTGATGAGGATAGCACCAATCGCATTAACCACAGCTCGGATCTCGCCGTTTATGTGAGCAATGATAATGTAACCTATACACAACTGACGGGTTGGAGCTTCTGGAAGTCGGGCCAGTCTGTTATTTTGCACAATTTCTCGGCCAATGCACGATATGTTAAGGTCCATTCCAATTTCACTGATGCAGGTGCTGCGGGAACCTGGCTGAAGCAATCCAACCTGCAAGCCATGCTGGAAGTGCTGCTCATCACTCCGCATTCCGGTGCATATACGGGAACGGTTGGTTACCTGAACCAGGACATGAATCCGACTAGCGGATCGATCGGCAGTTGGGGTGCAGCTGTCGCAGCAGCACTGGATTACAACTATCGAAGCCTTGGCATCGATTTGGGTGTTACCCGAACGTTCAATACAATCGAGCTGGTTGAAAGCCAAGGGCCTTCCCGACTTGAGAAAACCGACTTGTCGGTATACGTCAGCAACGACAACATGAGTTATAGCAAGATAACCGACTGGGATTTTTTGAAGCTGGATCATACTCTTATTCTGTATAACTTGTCCGGTTCAGGAAGATACGTGAAAATTCATAATCATATCGATGATTTGGATTTTACATTTTCCAATACGAACCTGCAAAGCATGGTGTATGTAACTAATCGTCCTACCGGGGAATGGACAGCTGCGGGCGGGGGCGTATGGGCCTACAAAAAGTCCGTGCAGGTGACCAATAGCACTGCGGCTTCTGTTGAAGACAGAGCTGTATATGTGACCAAAGCGGCTTTGGACACAAGTGGTCTGATTGCTGCCGGCAAGCTGCAGCAGGATTATCGCGATATTCGCTTTGCTGATGCAGCGAATCGGGAGCTGGCTTATTACATGGATAGCAGCGGATTTTATGTTCGTATTCCGGCTCTGGCTTCAGGCAGTTCAACCATCACGATGTATTATGGTAATCCATCGGCCGAGTTTACAGGAGCGGGTCAGGAGGCTCTGCAGGTTGAATATGGCAATAAAACGTTGGTTGAGCATACGACCTCGCTGTTCAAGGATAATGTGAAGCCTGAAAAGCTGGCAAATGGAGACATCATGATGGTTGCCAATACGGTCGGTTCCACGACAAGTGGTATCTACTCCAAATATTCAACAGATGGTGGCCTTACCTGGACTGTTCCTTCGCCGATCATCAATCTAAATGATGCTGGACGGGATGAACCGGCAGCGCTGTTCGTCGATCCGGCTACAGGCAATGTGTTCCTATATTTCTATTCCTACTATGGGTATACGACGACCAATTGCCTGACAGCCGGTAACGCGTGCCGGAACGATCTATATTATGCCAAATCAACGGACAACGGTCGAACCTTTGCCCAGCCTGTAAAAATCGATACGGGTACGCTTGTTTACAATGGTGTTACCTATCCAATTAATTATAATGTCACTTATACGAATCCGATCAAGCTGGTGAATGGGGACTGGATCTTTCCTTTCGTTTACGTCAAAGCACCTGACGGATCACTGGCAACCAGTGTACTCTATTCGACCGATCAGGGGGTCACGTGGACCAAGAGTGTCAGCCAGCTTTCTGTCACCTCAAGTGGCGGCGAAGGCGGACTTTCAGAGCTCAACTGAATAATGGAAACTTATTGATGTATATGCGTCAGCAGGTCTCCGATAAATACAGACTGGCCCAAAGCACCTCGACGGATAATGGCCGGACATGGTCTGCGCCAATCGATGCACCTGTATTTTCATCAAATACAATGTCGGTTATGACACGCCACACGAATCATGATATTTTGCTGCTCTGGCCAGGCAACAACAGCTTTGGTGGAACCAGCTATCTGCGTAATCCACTTACACTCGCTTACAGTTCGGATGAAGCTGCAACATGGAGAGGTATGCGTGATATTTTAGGTCGAACCCGTCTTTCCGAAGCCGCGGTTAATCCGACCAAACGTATAGCCACACAGCCATCTACGGTCAAGGTGGATTCGGATACGTATTTATTCGGCTGGTGGGGCAATTCATTAACGACAGCACAAACAATCAGAATCGAGGATTTCAATCGTTATTTGTACCGTTCGCATGGCGTCTCGGACGATTTTGAGTATACCGATTTAAAAAATGATTATTGGTGGAAATTGGGCGATACAATGGAAGTCAGCAGTAATCAATCCCGAAGCGGAGCAAGCTCTTTACGGCTCTTCGATAACAATACTTCGACTTTGACAGCTGGCAGCCGACTTTTCCCTGCAATGAGAAAAGGGACCGTCAAATTCAGCGTATACGCGAACCAGCTTTCCAACCTGTTCAGCTTCTCGTTACGTGAGCCGTATTCCTACGTTCACAATGCACCTGGAACCATATTCCAGTTTATGCTGGAAACCGATGGATCATTGAAGGTATACAATACCGCGGGCAGCCGTGTTGAGCTTCCGGTTCCGACAGATTTGGCAACAGGAGTCTGGTATGATATCGAATTGAGATTCGATGTGCCCGCCAAGCAAATAGGGGTATGGGTGAACGGCAGCTTTAAAGGCAATGCAGCAAACTATTTGACAGGGGATCAAATCACCCATTTCAATATAGCTTCGGGAAGCACGGCGGGTACAGGCACGGATGTATATATCGATAATCTGAGCATACAGGATACAGAAATTGCCCTACCAACAGCAGGAACGATTGGACCGGAGCAATCGATTTAAGTCTACGGAGCTACTGCCTGATGAACAGACGCGATGGATAAAGCTAGAAAACTACAATACCGTAACACGGCGATTCTACTATTTTACATTTAACATTAGAAAGGACGATGTTATTTCATGTCAATTTCCATTCATGCGAGTAAAGCACCGCAATTTCCACTACCGTTCTCCCATGCCATTCGTGCCGGAGACTTCCTCTACGTGTCCGGTCAGGTAGGGGTTAATCCGGATACGCTTGAGGTGTCCGGTACGACAATTGAGGAACAGACGGAGCAGTGCATCCGTAATGTCGGTGCGATTCTGGAAGCGGCTGGTATCAGCTTCGATCATGTGGTGAAGACGAATGCTTTTCTGTCCCGTGCAGAGGATATTCCTGCTTATAATCAAGCCTACAAGAAAATAGTAGCTGCCCCATATCCAGCACGAACAACGGTTGTTAGCGGTATTGGATCTTACCTGATTGAGATTGATGTCATTGCTTATATTCCTTCCCCAAGAAGCAATGCCTGATCGGGATATGAAGGAGGTATCTGGAAGTGAAGCCTAAAGCTCTAAAAATAGCCGTTGCAGGCCTTTATCACGAGACCAATACGTTTGCTCCGGGAACGACTGGATTAACAGCTTTTTCTGCCGAGTACGTGTCGGGAAGCGAGTTATTTTACAAGCGCTATGAGCATACTCAAACCTCAATGGGCGGTGTTATTGCAGCCGCCCGCAGTGTTGGGGCAGATTTAGCCGTTGGGTTGTATACGGCGGCTACACCAAGCGGCATGGTCGAAACGGCAGCGGTCGAAGCCTTGCTGAGTGATATCGTGCATTCGATAGACGATAACATAGACGGACTGATCCTGATTTTACATGGAGCGATGGTTGGAGAAGCGATTCCGGATATGGAAGCCGAGCTGTTGGGACGCCTGCGAGAGCGTCTGGGAGTCGGACTGCCGATTGCAGTTACCTTGGATTTACATGCGAATATCAGCGTCGAAATGACGGAAAAGGCCGATATTCTGGTCGGTTACGATACGTACCCTCATGTGGATATGTTCGATAGGGCCGCAGAGGCCTTCCAATTGCTTGTGAGGATGATACAGGGAGAGATCAGGCCATTGCAGGCATTTGGTGCCACGAATATGCTGGTCATTCCTCAAGGAATGCTGACCGATCAAGGAATGATGAAAGAAGTAATGGAGCTGGCTTTTGCCATCGAAAAAGATAATAAGGTATTAAACGTAACCGTAGCCGGAGGATTTCCCTACAGTGATGTACCTGCAGCCGGTATGTCCTTTGTCGTGACGACTGATGGTGACGAGGGGCTGGCTAAAGATTATGCCGCTAGTCTTGTCCAGGCCGCATGGTCACGTCGGGAGGGCTTTACTGTAAGCTTTGTTCCTCCAGCAGATGCGGTAGCTTTAGCTGTAGCCAATCCGGAAGGCCCGGTAATCCTAACCGAAGGATCAGACAATGTAGGTGGCGGGGCTCCAGGTGACGCCACGCATATACTGCAGCACTTGACGGATTTGCCTTGTAAATCGCTCATCGTTATGTGTGACCCACAGGCCGCGCAGCAAGCACATGAAATCGGTACAGGGGGCGTGTTCCATGGGCAAGTGGGTGGGAGGCATGACAAGCTTCACGGTCTGCCTGTTGAACTGAAGGGACAGATCCGTTTATTGTTCGATGGTCTTTATCATCATGTTGGTCCTTATATGACCGGCCAGCTTGCCGATATGGGACGAACGGCGGTTATAGTAAGCGGTAATTTAACTGTAGTCGTAACGGAAAAGCGGACACCGCCATGGGATTTGGGACATCTGCGTTATATAGGTATATGGCCCGATGATTACCATATTATTGCTGTTAAATCGGCAATTGCCTGGCAAACAGCGCTTGGAGCATTCGCCAAACGTGTTATACATGTGGATACACCAGGCTGCTGCTCCGCTAATCTGAGCCATTTCGACTTTCAATACGTGAAAAGACCGATCTATCCCCTGGATAAACAAGCATAAGGAAAACAAGACACTCGATCATGATGCATAATGCAAAATAAAGGAGGATGCACGGCTTGAATCCATATATAACGGATAAATCGTCACAAAAATTTAACGAGTCCAAGCAATTTTTGGCTGGCGGGGTGGCCAGCTCATTGCGTGCTGCTATGAAGCCTGTACCGCTGTTTGTTGAAAATGCATCCGGCTCCCGAATTATCGATGTGGACGGAAACACCTATATCGACTATTTGCTTGCCTACGGTCCGCTTATACTTGGTCATGCGCATCCTGCCCTGATTGCCAGCGTGAATGATGCTTCACAGCGCGGCATAGCCTACGGATTGCAGCATGACGGGGAAATTCAGTTGGCCAAAAGGCTGACACAAATATTACCCTGCGCGGACAAGGTTGCACTTAGCGGCTCGGGAACGGAAGCCGTAATGCTGGCCCTTCGGCTTGCACGAGCATATAACGGTAAACGGAAAATCGTTCGTTTTCACGGTCATTATCACGGCTGGTCGGACAGTATTTTCACCTCATTCCCAAGTCCCGATATGCATACTCTAGCTAACAAGGCAGAGAATCTTACACCGCCTGGAACCGAAGGGCAAAGCGAAAACAGTCTGGAGGATATCATACTGCTGCCATGGAATGATGCTGAAGCTCTGGAATTGGTGCTCAGGCAGCAACAGCACGAAATTGCCGCAGTCATTTCTGAGCCGGTTATGTGCAATTCAGGCTGCCTTATGCCCAAGCCTGGTTATCTGGAGCACATGCGTGCACTGACACAGGAGCTTGGCATCGTGATGATTCTCGATGAGGTCATCACGGGCTTCCGTGTCGGATTGGGTGGAGCGCACGGTCGATTCGGCCTCATGCCGGATCTTGTTACTATCGGCAAAGCGATGGGCTGTGGTATTGCAATTAGCGGCGTTGCTGGTTCGAGGGAGCTGCTTGAACAGATTGATCAGGGTAAGGTCAGTCACCTGGGGACCTTAAACGGTAATGGATTGGCGACAGCCGCCGCACTGGCGACGATAACAGAGCTTTCTCGTGAAGAAGAGCAATACTACATCAAGCTGGAACAGACCGGTACGGATTTGGCCAGCGGGATTCGCGAGCTGCTTGCTTTGCATCAAATTCCGGGCGTCGTGAATCAACTCGGACCTGTATTTCATATGATGTTTACTCATGAACAGCAGGTGGAGGACTTCGACGCTTTTAATAAGCGCGATGCGGCCCAATATTCAAGGTTTGCCGAATTAATGCTGGAGGCAGGCGTACTTGTCCGCACCAGCGGTTTGTGGTACGTATCGACAGAGCATTCGGCTGTGGATGTACGCGATACACTGAAAGCTGTTGAGCAATCGCTTATTAAATTGTAATCATGCTAGTCCTTCAAGCTTCCAGACCCATTATAATGGGTTTAGGAAGCTTTTATATGTAGGTAATAAGCAGACTCGGATCACAGTTTAGAGACCACCGCGGCTGTTTTTCCCCTATCGATTAGATGAATCCGAATATTTTATAATTTCATTCTATTTGATGATAGGATTGATTTGAAGGGAGTTCAAGATAAAGTTCCGTTTTAATGAACTGTTTTTTAATGTGCTTTTCAATTATTGTTGTTAAATTATAACAATTTGTTTATTCTTAATTGCATAGCTATATTCATGCTAGGGAAAGAGGCGTTAACATTGGCAGCATCTTGTATTGGTGAACTCCGTGAAATCCATCGATTTCCAGTAAAGTCATTCGCAGGTGAACGTTTAGAGAGCGGCACAATCGAGAGATACGGATTGTATGGCGACCGCTGTTATGCTTTTATAGATGAAACCAAGGAAGGATGGGATAGCTTTATTACTGCAAGAAGCATCCCTGAAATGCTGGGTTATAAGGCGGAGCTCATGGGTGAGGGATCGGAAAATGAGTTTCCTAATATTCATGTAACCTCGCCGTTTGGGCGGAATTTTACATGGAATGAAGCATTGCTGGATGAAATACAAAGGTTGTCCAAGAAAAAGATAACGATGCAAAGATATGATCCCCAAAAGTCCGACCTCTTGGCTGTTGATGCGAGCAGTATTCTGATTGTCACAACAACCTCATTACGTAAGCTTGAAGAGATCTGGGGCAAGAGATTAGATTTGCGTCGGTTTAGAGCGAACTTCATTGTGGCCTTAGATGACGAATCAATCGATGAAAGCGACTGGATTGGAAAGCGGTTAGTCGTGGGCGATACACATTTACAAGTAGATAAGTATTGTCGCCGTTGTTCCATGATTACGATTGATCCTGATACGCTGAAGCATGATACTTCTCTTTTGAGGAAAGTAAATGAGGAGATGAATTTGAACTTTGGCGTATATGCTTCTGTAGCACAGGTGGGGAAGATTCATGTTGGTGATAAGGTGTATCTAAGTCATTGAAAATAGCAAGGAGTCACTCTTTGATGAAAATAAGAAAGTTCCAAGATTCCGATATCAATCAGATCGTTACATTATTTTACGAAACCGTACATACCATAAACGCACGGGATTATTCAGCAGATCAGCTTCAAGCATGGGCACCAAAAGGTGAAAAAATCGCTAAGATTGCGAATTGGAAAGTTTCTTTGAGTCACAACATCACATACGTTGCGGAAATTAATGGTGAGATCGTCGGGTTTGCTGATATGACCCCCGAGGGTCACTTGGATAGACTGTATATACATAAAGATTATCAGGGGCAAGGAATAGCCGTTGCTTTGATGAATACAATTGAAGCAGATGCAAGAAAATTAGGGCTCACTGAAATGGATACGGAGGCAAGTATCACGGCAAAGCCCTTTTTCGAACGTCAAGGATATCAAACCATACAATTGCAGGTTGTTGAACGCAATGGCGTTAATTTAGTTAATTTCAAGATGACTAAACTATTATCGAACTAAACGAATAAGTTGATTGCATATAATTTTAGGCATTTACATTGTATGGATGATATACAGTCTTTCGTTAAGGGGAGATGGATATTATGAGTACAATTAGCTTTAATATATTTCAGATCCCTGCATCATCGAATAAGGCCCCACTATGGTCATATACAAATATGCTTCCCATTAGGCCGCAAAATGGGCGGATTCCATCTCCAACTTGGATACATTCATTCCAAAATATATTGTCGTCCGTTGGAGACGCCAGTGTGAAAGAAGTAATCATAAAAGTGTTGAACCAGGGGCTATCCTATATTCCGATTCTCTCGGAGGGGTTAGTCCCTTTTGCATGTCCTCACCAAGGAAAGTACGGCCTTCCGAAAGTCTGTTCTCTCTGTATGTGGAAGGGGGAATGCCCACTAATTTTTTGAATATTTTACTGAAATAAAAGGGGTCTGCGATGCCGATCTCCTTAGCGATTTCCTGAATGGGAATTTGGCTTTCGTCTAATAAATGCTTAGCCCGTTGAATCTGTAATTGATGAATATAATGAGTAATTGTCATCCCGGAGTGTTTTTTAAATACCTGGCTCAAATATTCGTAACTACGACTCAACCTTTTTTCAATAACTTCTTTAGTAAGATCGGTCTGATAAAAATCGTGGATAAAATTAAGCAGCTGTCTATAAATGTGATAAGAGGTTGGTAACGTCAAATCTTTAAAATGCTGTTCAAGCAGATCTGTAGAAATAATCTCCAGTATTTTACAAAAATGCGTAGTCATCCGAAACTTAAAATAGCCGATTGGTTTTTTTAATTCATTAACAAGTTCTTCAAAAATACCAAGTAATTTATAGCGAGGGCTTGGTTTAAAACGACGCGGGATCAGAAGCTGATCGGAATCTTTATTTTCAACCGTTCTGAGTTCGTTCTTTTCGGCATGTAAAATTTTATAATCGCTAATAGGTTTTGTCTGGGTATTTAATTCCGTTAAGGGGGACGTAGATGAAAACTGAACCCAGTAAAAAGTGGAGGGCCCCTCAGGAATTTTCCACCCCCAATGACGTTCCCACGGATTCAACAGGAACGTTTCCCCTGCTTCCAAAATGAATTTTTCATCCTCCACCTGTATGTATATCGGTCCTTCTGAAACCATTATTAACTGGTAGTAAGGGTTGTAATGATGCGCGTTAAATAATTCATTCACACGGAATGAATTGGTCCATTTGACATCGATTGCGGATAATCGGGAGAGCGTGTAGTATTTCAACATCATCGCCTGCCTTCCTTGTTAAATTATCGTAGGTTGATGGTAACATAGGCCTGCTTTTTTTTCTACCAACAGGAGAAGCTGCCTGTATAGAACGCTTACAAAGTTTTTGTGAAACATTAAAATCGTCAATGGCGGTTTGCTAACGATGCTGATAAATTGAGTCTATATTACAAACATGGAGGCAAACCAAATGGGAACGAGTCGACTGAATGAAACGGATTATTACCGTAAAATTTATGGGGGATGGTTAGGTAAAAATATAGGTGGTACGCTTGGATATCCGGTCGAGGGGAAAATGGAGCTGCTGGATTTAACCTACTACACTGAGTTGTCGGAAGGTCCGCTACCTAACGATGATTTGGATCTTCAAATCGTTTGGCTGCATGCACTGGAACAATACGGGGCACGATTGACATCCGTGGAGCTGGGTCAAGAATGGATGGAGCATGTGTTTTTTCCTTTTGACGAGTATGGCTACGCGTTAGCTAATTTGCGAAGAGGACTTGTCCCACCGATTGCAGGGTGGTTTAACAATCCGTTTACCAACTGTATGGGTTCACCTATACGTTCTGAAATTTGGGCAATGATAGCTCCCGGATGCCCAGGTGTAGCAGCTTATTACGCGTATCAGGATGCTATTGTCGATCATGCTGGGGGGGAAGGTGTGTACGGCGAGATGTTTTTTGCTGCGATTGAAAGCGCTGCATTTTTTGAAAACGACAGAGATCGGCTCATTAATATCGGACTTACCTACATGCCGGTCGATTGTCGGACAGCTTTAGCGGTTAAGGATTTGCTTGTGTGGCATAAAGAAGGGAAAACGTGGGTTGAAGCCAGAGAATTGATCTTGAAGTACCACGGGAACCCCAATTTCACGGATGCCCCGCAAAACATTGCTTTCACCATTCTGGGATGGCTATATGGAGAAGACTTTGAGGACGCCATTCTGAAAGCTGTGAACTGTGGGTATGATACCGACTGTACGGGAGCGACATTAGGTGCCATTCTCGGTATCATTTTGGGACCGGAGAATCTTCCAGAGCGCTGGCTTAAGCCGGTGGGTGACCGCATTGCGGTTAATGCTCCTATTGTCGGGTTCAACGTTCCTTTGACATTGGATGAATTAACGAGCCGAACCTTTAAGGTCGGTAAAGAAGTCGCCGCCGTGTGGGAAATTCCATTGGAATTCACTAAACAGACTCCTACTGCACTCAAGGAGGGATTGCTTGATCATTATGATCCAAATTGGCTCTGGAACCACAGCTTTCACACCGATCGTTATCTGCTACCCAAAGGTACACGGAGCAATTTAGGGCTTGAAGTGATCGTCAACTATGGAGATGAAGGGCCTGCTATCGGTAAGCAGCAGCAAAAGGAAATAACTTTCACAATAATAAATCGCTCGAAGGAATTGTGGGAGGGTTACCTAAAGCTGGATATACCGGATGGTTGGATCGGAAATAAGGAGGAGCCATTCATGATCAAGCCGGATCAGGAACTCTCCTGGAAAACAAACATTACCTCGAACCATGAGCTTAAACCTGCTTACACGCTTACTTTTCAAGTTTTGCGCTATCATGACAACAACTATTGGAACAAAGAGACGCTGAATCTAAACCTATTGTGCGCAACGCATTGGAAGGTATCCGGTCCGGAAGGTTCCTTAGAGGCTTCAGCGATTTTCCCAGGGAATCGGCTTCGCTTCGCGGAAGCGTTACAGACGGACCAACCTGGAATTTATCGTGCAGTTACGACAATGATCAACCCGGGTGACAAAGCGCTGCGGCTTATCGTAGCAACTGCTAATCCTGTAAAGGCTCATTTGAATGGAGAGCTCATTATCGATGATGAGAATGAAACTGCATTCATGCCTGCATTTCATCGGGCTTTAGAGTCGAAATTCGCGGAGATCCAACTGCCGAAGGGGAAGCATCAGCTCGAAATCGAGGTGCTAAAAGGGGAGCATCCTTTAGAAGTGTATGTTCTTCCTGTAGCGCAGAAAAACACCAAAACGCCAGGTCCGTATTATTTCTTTACCGATATATTATTTGCATAAATCATAAAAAGGGGTTTTGAACATGAAAAAAAGAATAGGTTTAATCGCATCCACTACGCTCTTTACCTCTATGCTGCTCACTGCGTGCAGCGGTGGAAATACGAGTTCTGCTCCGGCGACATCGAAAGCCCCGGAGGCCAAATCAGCAGCTCCGGTTACGATCAATTGGTGGTCGTGGAATCCGGATGAGAACAAAGCCAAACCGTTCGTAGACAAGTTTAATGCCTCACAGTCCGAAGTTAAGGTTAATTACAAGCGTTATGAGTATAACGATTATGTCAAAACACTGAAATTGGCGATGGTATCAGGAGATGAGGTTGATGTATTCGGTATTCAGGCTGGCGCGATGGCCAAAGAATACACGGAGTTTAGCGAGGATCTTACTCCATACGCTGTCAAAGAATGGGGGAATGACTGGCAGAATCGGTTCTACGATTTAGGTCTGAAGCAATTGTTAGCGGGCAGCAAAACGCCTGCACTTCCATTCTTTAATAGTGCGGCAGGTTACCTCTTTTATAACAATACCCTCTTGGAGAAGGCAGGATTGAAACCACCAACCACGTATGCTGAATGGGTGGAATATGTGAAAGTAGCTCCATCTAAAGGGATCAATGCTCCGTTTATTCAAGGCGCCAAAGATGCTTGGCAAAATTTTGATATGTTCATTGCGATAGCTAATGAATTCGCTCCGGGTAAAATTTACGAAGCCGAAGCGGGCAAAGTCAAATGGACAGACGGTGATCTTGTGAAAGCGGCAACGACTTGGAAGGATATGTTCCAAAATGGAATTATGCAAAATGGTGCGTATGGTCTCAGCGTTTATCCGGATGCATCTGACAAATTCGCTAAAGGCGAAACGGCCATGATTATGCTCGGCACTTGGCACGATACCAGAATGACAAAGACTATCTCCGCGAATGACAAAAAGAAATATGGCTTGACTACCGACTATGAGTTTTTGGCAGCTCCGTTCCCGGATTTGAACGGAGATGGCAAACCAGGCAGCCTCTTCGGCGGTCCGGATGTCTCACTGGCCATCACTAAGGAAAGCAAGAAGAAAGAGGCAGCTTGGAAATTTGTGAAATGGATGGTATCAGAAGAGGCGCAAAAGATGAACGCCGACGTCATGCAGATCCCTTCAATTAAAGGAATTCAGATCAATGATGCAGATATTGGTACCGACCGCCAGAAGGCAAATATGAAACAGCAAATGAAGGATCTTGAAAATGCTATCGGTAAACGGGAATTCCTGTATCCCGAATTGAAAACAGCTCTCGGAGATGCGCTAGCTATGATTGCAACCGGCAAAGCCACACCGGAAGAAGGGATGAAGAACGTACAAACGGCCTCCGATAAGATAAAAAAATAGGTAGGATAAAAAAGGTGCAAATTATATTTCTTCGCAGACCTTCAACCGATGTCTGGATGGTCTGTGAAGTTTTGTTTATGGAAGGAGGTTCAATCCGTATGAGCTTGCGGTTTAATAAGTGGCTGAATGTGTTATACATCCTGCCGATTCTTATCTTCTTGGGTGTGTTCATCTATTACTCATTATTCGATACACTAATCACCAGCTTTTATAAATGGAATGGAATTAGCGTGGAAAATAAACTATTTATCGGATTGGATAACTATGTGGAGCTGTTTACGGACCCGATATTTTATCAGGCGATGAAAAATACGTTTATTTATATGGTGCTGACCTTGTTCATCCAGATGGTTCTCGGTCTTTTTATCGCTCTGCTGCTGAAAACGAATGTGAAATTAAAATCCGTATATAAAACGATTTTTTTCCTTCCGGTGGTATTATCCCACTCCGTGGTCGCTTATGTGTTCAGACACATTTACGATGCGAACGACGGGAATTTAAACCATATGCTTCACGCTTTAGGACTGGATTTCATGGCGCTTGCCTGGCTGGCAGATCCCGATATTGCACTTTATTCTATCATTGCCATCAATATATGGGCATGGACCGGATTCAGCTTTGTGATGTATTATGCGGCCTTATCGCTCATTGATAAAGAATTGTATGAAGCCGCGAAAATCGATGGAGCGGGCCCACTGCGCACGGTGATCGGGATTACGTTCCCGCTCCTGCGTTCGACGCATTTTTCGTTAATCATTCTGGGTGTTATCGGTTCCTTAAAACAATTCGATTACGTGTATTTGACGACCGGCGGTGGTCCAGGGCGGGCATCAGAAATGATCTCAACGTATATTTACAAAAAAGCTATACTTGAGTACAACGCAGGGTATTCCTCCGCGTTAGCGATGATCCTGCTAGTGATTGCTTTACTTATCACGGTTATTCAATTGCGGGCCTATCGCAACCCATAGTATCGCTTAGGAAGTAAGTTTTCTTAACGAAAATATTAGGAGGAGCTTATGTCAACAAAATCCAATAAGGCGACGACCGTTCTGAATCAAATTATACTAACTGTTATCGCCGCGATTTTTGCAACTCCCCTTGTCATTATGATGATGGTTTCTTTGCAGGGAGAAGGGATAGGGAATTATATCGCTGTGCTAACCCATCCGGCGATCCCAAGATTTTTTCTAAACAGCCTGATCGTATCGGCCAGCACGATTGCGATCGTGTTCTGTGTCACGATATTAGCTGCTTATGCATTCTCCAAGCTGGAGCTACCGGTTAAAGGCACTTTAATGAACCTTATTTTAATGGGCTTGATGATCCCTTCAATTGCGCTGATCGTCCCGCTATTTCTAATTGTGAAAAGCCTTGGACTATTCAACAATTATTTGGCATTGATCGGTCCGATCTGCGCCTTTACGCTGCCATTTACCCTGCTGCTCGCCAAAAACTTCATGGATGATCTACCTAATCAACTGATGGACGCCGCGCGAATTGACGGCTGCGGTTCTTTTAAAACGCTGCTGTTTATTATCGCTCCATTATGCAAGCCAATGTCTGTTGTAGTGATCATCTGGGGTTTCTTGAATTCGTGGAACGAATACTTTTTGGCGCTTGTCTTCATGCGTAAGGACACCATGCAGACGATTACGCAGGCACCGCAATTTTTTACCGGCGAATATTCGGTGGATATTGGTAAGATCTTTGCATCTTTAGTATTAATTAGTCTTCCAGTGGTTATCGCCTACTTGTCCCTGCAAAAGTATTTTGAGGATGGAATGACGACGGGGGCTATTAAATAAAGGTATCGGCTTACTTTGATGAAGATAATTATCCGGCAGCATGACCGCAACAACAGCGTTTATCGATTCTGATTGCCATATGATGATTGATGGTATAGCATAAATAGCACTCGGTCATTTATAAAGGAGTACATCAATGGAAATCCGCATGTTAGGTCCTAATGAATCACCCCCCATGGATTTGCTATTATTAGCAGACCCCTCTGAACGGATTGTTAGAGAATATTTGGAACGAGGGCAATGTTATGTGGCAGAACTGGGCGAAGCTGTTATCGCTGTTTATGTATTACTGCCAACAAGACCTAATACCATTGAACTGGTGAATATAGCCGTCCATGAGGATCATCAAAGCAGAGGAATAGGAAAACAGTTAGTCCACCACGCCATTCATAACGCTAAATTACAGGGATATAGAACAATCGAGGTTGGCACGGGCAACTCTGGGATCGGACAGCTGGCGCTATACCAAAAATGTGGGTTTAGAATGATTGGCATTGATAGGGATTTTTTTGTCAGACACTATGCGGAAGAAATTTTTGAAAACGGCATCCCCTGTAGAGACATGGTGCGATTATCTCAGGAATTATAAGAAAAGCTGCCGCGAGGCAGCTTATTTATTTTAATTGGTAGAGAACGCTATTAGTAACCGGATTTCGGTATTATCTGCTCCAATTCCAGCTGTAATTGATTAGAAATCGGCCCCATCGGTAAACGCAGGGTGTCAGATGAGATGATACCATGTCGGGCAAGTATCCATTTTATAGGTGAGGGATTCGATTCCTGAAAAAGACCTCGAATCAACGGGACCAGTAGATCGAATGCCTGTTTGGCTTGAATAAAGTTACCATTGCTGGCAAGACGAAAGACATGGATTAAAGCTTCTGGAATGACATTTGCTGAGGCCAGCATACCACCACTCGCCCCCTGACTTAACATGGCGTGGAAATAAAGGTCTTCCCCACAAAGAATCGGCTTCGTATCATGACGTGTCAACTCCGAGATGAGCTCAATGCCGCCTGAGCTATCTTTTAAACCGATAACCCCGTTCAAATCCATAATTTTTCTTATCGTATCCGTGGTTAACCGAACTCCAGTACGGGAAGGGACCTCGTAGGCAATAATCGGTACTCCAACCTGTGCCACCCTCCGATAATGTTCAAGAATGCCCTCTTGCGAAGGTCGACTATAGTAGGGCGTCACAACGAGAACAGCATCTGCGCCTAATAACCCTGCCAGTTCTGTTCGTTTCACTGTAGAAACGGTGCTATTCGTTCCTGTGCCGATGACAATGGGTATTCGTTTCTGCTGCATACATGCCTGTGTCGTCTGTACGAGCTGGGCAACCTCTTCCCACGTAACCGTCGGTGCTTCGCCGGTAGTACCGTTAATAACCAACCCTTGAATATCGTGTGCCAACAGCTTCCCCATGTAATTCCGATACGAATCCAGATCTAACTCTTCACTCCCAGTGAACGGGGCTATAACGGGTACATAAATGCCTTTTACATCTGTTTCTTTCAACATAACGATTCCTCCTGTTTTTCTTTCGTGAATTTACTTTACCATGGAATATTGCATCATAGTTATCTATAATAAGTGATAGATGGTATCAATAATATTGATGTGTGGGGGATATGATGGAGCTTATCTATTTGCAAACCTTCAGGGAAGTAGCGGTACGTCAAAGCTTTACCCGGGCAGCGGAAGAGCTTGGGTATGCACAATCCAGTGTGACCATGCAGATTCAGAAATTAGAAAAGACTTATGAAGTCAAGCTATTTGAACGTTATGGCAGAGGGCTTCGTCTGACTTCGGCTGGGGAGGAGCTGCTGAAGATCGCTGTTCAGATGCTTGAACTATATCAGGAGTCTAAGGAAAAGCTGGCCAAGCAAGGAGGGGGGACTCTTTCAATCGGAACGATTGATTCATTGGCTTCATATTTTCTTCCACCTTGGATTCAGCACATTCGACTGCAATACCCTGATCTAGCCATTCGACTTCAGCCTGATCGTGAAGCACTTATTATAAACAAAATAAGGGAAGGCGAAGTCGATATCGGGCTTATCCTGGAAAATAAACCGTCAGATCCAACGCTCGGGTGGATCAAGATTAAAGAAGAACCTCTGGTGCTGATCGCCAATCCGAATCATCCGTTAGCTGCACTTAGTAACATACAGTTGGAGCAGCTAAATGGTGTTGAGTGGATTATGGCAGAGGATAGCTGCAATTACCGGATTATGCTGGAAAAGGTACTGCGGACACATGGAATTTCGTATCGAATTGGATTGGAATTAGGCAACCCCGAAGCTATTAAAAGATGTGTTAGGGTTGGTTCGGGTATTTCCCTATTGCCGAGAATGGCAGCTGAAGAAGAGATACAGAGAGGGGAATTAGTAGTCCTTCCATTTGCACATCCCGACATCCGATTGGACCTGCACATGGTTATTCACCCGAAAAAATGGATGTCACACGCACTGTCGGATTTTATAGAAATGCTCAAGTCGAGTTCATAAACGGGGAGATAGTAGTGCCTAACCATGAAAGGATCGGTCGATCATTATTTAGATTAGGGATGGATTATTATTTACTTGTGGTCAAATGTATAATACAATCTTTGCGGAGTATAAACGGATAGCATTTAACTATTTTCGATTGTGTTAGGAGTTGTTGACGATTAAGCACTTAGCTGGCCTTATTGTAGTAGTCATCATTTTATTTGTGGCTTGGAATCATTTTTCTAAATCTGAAGTTCAAGAAGAGCCGATCAAGCCTGTGCAAGTCCAGAAAAAAACGCACACTAAGGAAGAAAAAAATACGGCCATGCTAGCGATTATTAACGGGGAAACAGATAAAGTGCGAGCTGCACTGGAGGATGGGATGTCTCCTGACTCGATTGCACGTGTGCCTGGTGTTAAGATTGAACTGTCCTTTCTGGAGATCGCTGTCCGCAAAAACCGTCCGGATATCGTCAAGCTTTTGTTGGATAAAGGCGCTAGTGTTGACGTCCGGGTAAAAATTGACCCGAAGGATCCCGACAACACCTCGAACTTTCCTGTGATATATGAAGTTATTTACGGAGGAAACGTCGAAGTGGCCAGTATTATCCTTGAGCATCTAAGCCCATCGGATCAAAGCTATAAGGGTATCTTCGCTGGATTGTCCTGGGCGGTTGCCAAGAATGCAAACACGAAGCTGGTTCAATTGTTGATTGACAAAGGGGCCGATGTGAATTATTCATGGAACGCACAAACACCTCTTATTCATGCGATAGATGAAAACAACATGGAAACCCTGCAGGTGCTTGTCAAAGCCGGAGCAGATCTTGATAGGCTGGCCCCATATGGGGAGTATTGGGTTAACGAGAAAAAAAGATATATTCCCAAACAATTTACCGCCCTGGATGCGGCTAAGATCTGGGAGCGTCGTAATATGTACGACTATTTGAAAAGTGTGGGTGGAAAGGGTGTGCTGTATCCGTAAAACAAGGTGAGGTTGCCCTGGGCCAGATACACCCAAGTAGAAACGCTACGTGGGCCCGACAACCACAATGTGCGTCACAACTCAGTATTAACGGGAGTTCCCTATCGTAACCATGTTCAAAACACAATTCGGCCGCGATTACTGCGGCTTTTTCCAGTTCATGAGCAGGCTAACCGGAAGTTGAGATTCAGAACAGTCACAACAAACAGCGGCAAGGCAATCAATAGCTGGATTCTGTATATAGGAGAGGAAACCATGATGATACTTGAAACGTCCAGACTATACTTAAGACATTATATAAATGAGGATATTCATGCGCTGCACCCCATGTTTTCAGACCCGGAAACGATGAAGTTTTATCCCTCTCACTTTAGTTTTGATCAAACCCAACAATGGATTTCGAGAAATATGACGAGATACGATAAGGATGGGTTTGGACTTTGGGCTGTATGCTTGAAGGAGACCGACGGATGTATTGGCGACTGTGGTCTTGTTAAACAGCAAATAAACGATAAAACAGAAATTGAGATTGGTTACCACATCAGCAAGGGGCATTGGTCAAAAGGGTATGCATCGGAGGCGGCATTAGCTTGCAAGGAGTATGGGTTTTACCAAATTGGTTTGAGCAGATTGATCAGCATCATAGCCCCGGGAAATATTGCATCTATTCGTGTGGCAGAGAAGATCGGGTTCAGTAAAGAAGAAGAAGCTATTGTATTCAATAGAAATCACTATATTTATTCAGGTGTAAAAGGTAATGAAAACGCATAATTAAAAATGGGTACAAATATCATGTTACGAATCATTACATGGAGGGGTATCACGACAAAGCAGACTGCGCGTATATGCTTCTTCCAGGAAATACGGAGATGAGGACACCTTATGGAGCTTGTATATCGCTATATCGAAGAACATCAATTCGATACAGCCAAAGGTGCATTTATGAGCAGCTTATAGCATGAACAAAAAAGAGACAGAAGCGATGTTGATCATCATCCTTTTGTCTCTTTTTCATGATTGCGGCCTATCAATTCATGAAGATTTAACGATTTGATATGGTTGATAAATTCATTAACCAGATTGATAAACGATGGAATAACCGAGCCCATGTGTGACCAGCTGCTCCAGGTCGATTTCATTTTTGGAAATGATATAAAAAGGGTCTTCACTCATCAAATATTTTTGATTAATCCAGTTGAACTCTCCTCTGACAATACCGACATGAAGGACGCCGTTTTCGAGAGCCTGAAAGATCTCCTGGTTCGTGCTCGTATTGAGAAATATTTCGGTTTTGGGATATAGCTTAAGAAACTGTTGAAGAATCGGCGCAAGCCTGTATTGTGTAAAATGGCTGGAAACCCCAAGCCGCAGCGTTCCCTGAACCTCGCTCTTTAAGTTAATAATGAATTCTTTAAACCGTTGGTCCTCTTGCAACGATTTTCTGGCGTAGTCAACAAGATGTTTGCCTTCTGAGGTGAACTTGATGTTCTTGCCTACCTTTTGAACGATTTGCAATTGATATTGCTTTTCCAGCTGCCGGATTCTATACGTTACAGTCTTTCTCGTCCACCACGCAATTCCTCTAACGGTTTAATCTGAGCAAGCCTAAGCGAATGGGATGTTATCCTTGTATTATACTGCTGATCTCCATGCTTTCCAATCTAACAGGAGTCGCAAGCTCGGTGTCGAAAATGAATCATCGGCATGGGATCAATAGGTTAGTTCTGTTCCAACTGGATTATCGTAAAAGCGACCTCGCGTCCATTCACCAGCAGGGCAATCCGGTGCTCCCCCGGATAATGACGACGGGTTGTAAGGTCCGACCAACGGTGAGTTCGAGTGCCGTTCAGCAAGGTGCCGCCAGGCACTGTTTTATCCGACAGCAGGAACGCTTTGCGTGAGCTGCGGCCGCTAGCCTTTACAAAATCGATTCCGTATTCAATACGGACATGAGCGGGTTCGCCTTCCCGGATCCGCAGCTCGTACCGCAGCTCGCAGACTCCACCGATTGACAGCACAGAGGGTGCTGCTGCGAATGCTTCGCTGCTTGTAAGTGCCTCGGATTCTGACGCTTCCGCATATCCAAAAAGTGTCATCACCTCGGGATCTGCTTTACGAATCAAAGTCCTGCAGCCGTGCCGTACAATCCAGTCCGTATTCGGATCGACGCCCCTCCAGCGTCGGGCGGTATCGAGTACAACGGAGGGATGATCCTTGGCGATGTCGTTCAGGTTATTGGCAACGCTTTTGCGCACATAAAGCGAAGGGTCTGCTTTTAGCAGCTCCAACACCCGCAGCACTGGAGCCGGGTCGCGTTTGAACATCGGGAGTGCTTGTCCCCACGGCAGACGTGGCCGACAGCCCTCGCTAGCAAGCCGCCTTACATGCTCATTCGGAGACTCGGACCATACCTCCATTTGAGCCATCATTTTCTGGGGTTCACGAAGCAGGAACGGTCTTACGGCAAACTCCGCTGATGATTTTGGCGTAAAGCGTTCCAGTGCTTTCATGGAAAGCGCCCAGTGCTCCTCCGCCTGACCGTACACCTCCACGAAATCGGGAAAGAATAAATACGGAAAACCGACACAGGTCTCGTCGATTGCAAACAGGATCTCCAGCGCTTCTTCGTACCGTTCCGGCAGATGCGCCCCAAGCGTCTGGGTAATCCGCCGCATACGGGCTTTCAACTCCAGCCCATCCCATGTATCGTCAATCGCCGCAGCAATGAAACCTTCTGTATGGAAAGCCTCGTATACAGTACGTACTTTCTCACTAAAGCTGCGCAAAAACTGTTCATTGTACATGGCTTTTAAAGGTTCTCCCATTATGTATCTCCTCCTTCTGTTAACCATTATAACGGATCGCTCCCGGCGTTTCACTGTGCTTCTGGTGAAATCATCATATCTCATTGCAGATGAGTGTAGTAGATAAATGTACGAAAAAAACCTTTGGAGCAGTACCCCAAAGGTGGATAGTAATTGAATTGCTTAACGATTTTAAACTTAAAGTGCCATAAAACTAAAATAAACGACGCACAATGGCCCCGTAGGTAAATTTTAACTAGAGTTGATTTTTTTCAAAGTTCAACTAGAAATAGAACTGTAATCGCTGTCTATAATATTAGAATAACACACGGAAAAGAAACAGTCTAGTCTTTTTTTCCATTTTACTTTATATTTTACATGTTGCTTCGATTAGATCGTAAGTTTGCAAGCAGATCTCAGAACGAAAAGAGCTGGAGGTGCTCATGTTTTCCTTAACGTTAGCCCGCAAAGGTTATCTAAATCAACTGCAGTACCGGAAAGCGCACTTGCTTCGCATGCTCGCCAGTGTCGCGATCGGATACGTATACATGTCGATCTGGGCTGGTATCAGCCATGACCAATCACTTGGCGAATACGGGCTGCAGGGTATGCTCAGCTATATTGCATTCAATCAAGCCTGTATCTGGATTTTATTCCCGACAGCAGGTTTGGGAATTGAAGGTATGGTTCGAACGGGACAGATCGCTCACGAGCTGATGAAGCCAATGCCGTTCTTCTGGTATTTACTCAGCCGGGAGTGGGGACAGTTGATCTATCAGTTTCTCTACAGTACCGTCCCGATCTATCTCATCTATGTTATTTTTCTGCAGATTCAAATTCCTCAGCATCCGCTAACCTGGCTGTGGACCCTCATAGCCCTCATGCTATCCGCTTATATCGCCCTATGTATTTCCTACTTGGTTGGAATCACAGCCTTATGGACCACTGAGTCACGTTGGCTATGGCATGTGCATCATGCACTGAATATGCTGCTCTCCGGTTTTTTCATTCCTGTAGCCTGGCTGCCCGGTTGGCTTAAGACCATAAGCTTGCTCTCCCCTTACCCTTGTCTGCAATATTATCCGACGCGAATTTATCTTGAATTGGATCCGGTTACGGTTCTCGGCGATTCCCTGATCTGGTGCTGCTTGTTAACAACTGCAGCGATACTTATGACTCATACGATGCGTCGTAAGGTGGAGGTGCAGGGCGGATGAGCTGGATACAACTGTATGCCCGGATGGCGGGAGCAAGCCTTCGCGGGCAAATGCAGTATAAATTCAATTTTATTTTTTCCTCGATGATGGCGTTATTCATGTTCTCTCTGGAATTTCTTACTGTGGCCACCGTCATTTATCGGTTCAATGGTATTCAAGGCTGGGGCGTGTACGAGATTGGGTATCTGTTTACCATCATGATGTTCACCAGAGCCTTTTACCGGATATTGGCCTCTGAAGTCAACGGGTTCGAAAAATATTTGGTGCAGGGGTTGCTCGATAGCCTGCTGATTCGTCCAGCGCCCGTGCTGCTGGTGCTAATGACACGGAATTTTCGCCCGATGCTCGGTGAGCTGATTCTTGGCTTGATTCTGGTTAGTGTTTGTCTCCATCATCTGATGGCGAGCGGGCAGGTGACCTGGTGGGCGATCCCGTTAACCTGCGTGGTTGTGGCGAGCGGGACGATGATTACGTTTTCGATCGGCTTGGCGACAGCGGCAGTAGGCTTCTGGACGCATCGGATCGATGATTTACAACGGATCACAGACAATGCAGGCACGATTGCCGGGCAGTATCCCCTAACTATTTATCCGCAATGGATGCGCGTCGTTCTACTGACGATTGTACCGATGGGCTTTACTGCTTATGTACCATCGCTGTACGTAATTCGTGGTGAGCAGGGACCTTGGGTAGTGGTGGTTACCTTATTGGTAGCGATTCTGCTGCTGCTTGCGGCGCTGCGGTTGTGGCGGTACGGCATTTCTCATTATCAAAGCACGGGTACCTGACAGACGGATTTATCGGATTTTTAAAAGGAGGAGACCTATGATTATTGCCAAAAGCTTGCACAAAACGTTCCGAATCCCTGTCGTCAAGCAAGGTCGATTGCAGGGGCTAAGAACTTTACTTACACGGGATTACCGCTTGGTTGAGGCGGTGAAGGATATCAGCTTCGAGATTCCAAAAGGTGAATTTGTCGGTTATATCGGGCCAAACGGGGCAGGGAAATCGACCACGATCAAAATGCTCTGCGGCATTTTGCATCCCACCTCAGGTGAAGTAACGATTAACGGACGCAGTCCGCAAAAGAATCGGATGGAACTGGTCAGGCAGCTCGGGGTGGTGTTTGGTCAGCGTACTCAGCTGTGGTGGGATCTTCCGGTCAAGGATTCGTTCGAGATCCTCGCATCGCTGTATAAGATCGGTAAACCAGCATACAGACGCCAGTTGGGTAAGCTGAGTGAGGTCTTGAATCTGCGCGATTTTCTCGACACACCGGTACGGAAGCTGTCCCTTGGCCAGCGAATGCGGGCTGATCTGGCGGCGTCTCTGCTCCACGACCCCGAATTATTGTTTCTGGATGAACCGACGATCGGATTGGATGTTCTCGCCAAAAAGCAAATTCGTGAGCACCTGCGGCTGTTAAATCGGGAATTGAACAAAACGATTTTGCTAACCACACACGATATGGACGATATTGAGCAGCTGTGCAGCCGAGTCATCGTTATTAATCATGGTCAGGCGATCTATGATGGAACGCTGGAGCAGCTGAGGGGTAGAATCGGGCTTCCGACGCGGATGAAAATAACGTTTCGTGAAGCGATTAAACAGCCATCAGCCCACACACCTCCTTTTCAGATTCAGATGATTGATTCGCGAATGATGTCCGTAGCCTGCAATCGGCAGGAAACAACAGCGATGGAGGTGCTTCAGGCCATGAGTGCCTGGGGTGTTATCGAGGACGTGCACATGGAGGAGCCAGACTTTGAAGAGGTCATCCACCGTGTGTACGGTTAATATAACAATTAAATATATGAAAGGTTAGTAACATAAACCTAAATTGGAGAGGTGAAACTCAATATGTTTCCTGATATTACACAGCACCCTGAATGGCTGCGGGGACAAACGCTAGCCTGGTGCAATCGACTTGCTGGGCAGACAGGTAAATACGAGTATCCGTGGACAACGATCGTTGAAGGGCAGGCCGCGGAAGATATCTTCAGTGAGAAGCTGGCGAAGCTGGTGCGCGGTAAGGTTCTCGAGGTAGGTTGCGGTCATGGAGCTTTTGCGAATCAATGGGCGAGTCAGGCTGCGGAGGTCGTTGGTTATGATATGACGGAGGGCTTTTTACATACAGCGGAACAGAACCGTGAACCGAACGTCTCATTTGTTCTGGGAAATACCCACGATGGCTTGCCCTTCAAGGAAAATGAATTTGATCTTGCTTATACCAAGAAAGGTCCAACCAGCTGGTATCCCGAAGCAAATCGAATTCTCAAGCCGGGAGGTGATGTCCTGTCTTTGCATCCTGGCGATGGAAATGGTGAAAGTATCGAGCTGGGGAGCTATTTTCCTGGACTGTTTGCGCCACCGCAGCAAGGAACACCGATTCTGGATAAAATCAACCTCATGCTTTCACAAAGCAAGCTCGATGTGCTCTCTATTCGTAGATTGCGCGAAACGACGTACCTGCCAACAGTGGAGGATGTGCTCCAAATCATCGGATTCGGGCAAACCGAGGACTTCAATCAATTCGTGCGAGTAAACTGCCTAGAAGGAATTAGTCGCCAGTTTGATCTGAACCGAGGTCAACAAGGATTGAAAACGATCAGCTTTTATTATCTGGTTCAGGCGAAAGGAACCAACTGATCTATAGGAATCTTATAGCGTGGATGAAGCCAGTTGACTACATCGAAGTGGTGCTGCGTGTCAGAGGGATGCGAAATATGGAGGAGGGCTCATATGTCAGAAGAAAACGTTCTGCTGAAAATAAGCCTATATGATGGTAATATCACAGCGTTGTTGTTGGAAGCAGGTCAAATATTTAAAGTATTCAACCACCAGGACTCGGGATGTATTTCCTATGGTATCGAGGCTATGGGTCAACGCTGGTTCGTCAAATATGCGGAACGAGCTGAAGCTATTGCTTTTATGCAAAATGTGGAACGACTTCATCGCGCTGTTGCGCATCCGCGGCTCCCCAAGCTGCTCAATTCGATCCATACCTCTGAAGGTTTTGCTCTTGTGTATGAATGGGTAGACGGTGAGGTGCTCGGAACACCGGAATTCCCGGGCAAAGAGGGTAGAAGCTCGCCGCAATCGCCACACTACCGATTCAGGCAGCTGCCTGTACACAAGATAATTGCTGCTTTATCGGCAGTATATGAAGTACACACCTATCTGGAGAGTGAGGGTTTTGTTGCGGTAGATTTTTATGACGGCAGTATGATTTACGATTTCGATCGGGATGAGCTGCACTTGTGCGATTTGGATTGCTACGCACAAGGTGCTTTTACACTGGAGATGGATCGTTTATATGGCTCAAGTCGGTTTATGGCACCGGAGGAATTCGTGAAGGGAAGCCGGATTGACCACCTTACTAACGTGTTCACAATGGGTGCTGCCGCATTCGTCTTTTTGGCTGATGAGGGCAGTCGGGACTCGAAGGATTGGCTGGCGTCTGAAACACTGTATCGGATTGCTTGCAAGGCTGCCTCTGCGGATCGAAAAGATCGGTACGGTAGTGTGGCTGCTTTTTACCATGACTGGCTGGAGGCAGCTGCTAAGAACTAATAAGGTATTCATCCTACTAGAAGATGTAGTTCTTCTCCTTTGAAAGGTGTATGATGGGCTTGAAGCAAGTCCATTCTATACCTTAGAAGGAGATGATATGGGATGTTTGATCAATTTGCAAAAGAGCATAATTTGAGTGAGCTATTGGTATCAGCGCAGCAGTTCCACCCGTACCCAAAAGCTGCAGAGCGTGAGTTCTGGGAGAAGCTCCCGCAGGAGGCACGTGCGACCTGGATAGGCTGGGCGGAGGAGCGATTGGATTATACATGGCCGGCACTTCCAGCCGTTCGTTATATGGATTATGTGCGTAATGGCAATCGTACGCATTATGAAGAGGCTTATTTTGAAAGAAGAAGAGTATTGGGCGATCTGCTGTTCGGAGAATGTGTCGAGGGTCAGGGCCGATTCTTCGAGCAAATCATGAATGGATTGTGGTGCTTATGTGAGGAATCGTATTGGGTGATTCCCGCTCATATGACGCTGTCCTCCCAGAGTGATGGTTATTCGCTGCCTGATGTCACGGAGCAGGTGATCGATTTATTTGCCGCGGATACCGGTGGTTTACTTGCCTGGGCGACATACTTGTTTAAAGACAAGCTGCAAGCGGAAAGTCCGATGATTCTGAAGCGTATTCGTTATGAGATGAACAGGCGTATTTTTGAACCTTATTTGGAACGCGAGGATTTCTGGTGGATGGGCTATACGCCGAAACGCGTCAACAACTGGAATCCATGGATTCATTCCAATTGTTTGGCAGCTTTTCTCATATTGGAGGAGGACGTGTCAGTCAGGAGCCGTGCTGTAGCGAAAGGCATGCAAAGTCTCGACAGCTTTATGGGGATCTATCATCCTGACGGTGGCTGTGATGAAGGGCCGGGTTATTGGGGGCGGGCAGGCGCATCCCTGTTCGATTGTTTGGAGCTTCTATATGAAGGGTCAGCAGGACGCATCGATTTTTACAAGGAGCCGCTTGTGCAGGAAATGGGCAAATATATTTATCGGGTGCATATTGCCGGTAACGATTTTGTTAACTTTGCCGATGGCGACGCTCGGCTGAGTCTGTCTGCTGATGTGGTATATCGTTATGGAAAAAGAATTGATGATTCACAAATGAGTGCGCTCGGTGCGTATACCTTCCAGGCTAATGGTATTACGCGTGAACGGATTTTTTCATGTACGAGGATACTGGGGGAGTTCACGAATTATACCGAGCTTACAGGGCAGCGGGCAGTGGCACCCTTTGAACGGGATGTATGGCTGAAGGATACCCATATTTTTGTCGCAAGGGAGCATGAGGGGAGCTCGGCTGGGCTGTATCTCGCAGCCAAAGGTGGTCACAACGATGAGAACCATAACCATAATGATGTCGGACATTATATCATTTACTTCAACGGACATCCGTTTTTCATTGATGCAGGCACAGAAAGCTACACAGCCAAAACCTTCAGCGAGCGGAGATACGAGATCTGGACAATGCAATCAGGCTACCACAGCTTACCGACTGTGAATGGTGTGGAGCAGCAGGATGGTGAGGCCTACAGGGCGACCGACGTCGAATACGTGAACACAGATTCAGCAGCCAGCTTATCCTTGAATCTTACACCTGCATATCCTGAGTCGGCGGGGATCGAATTCTGGAAACGAAGCATCACTTTGCATCGGACACCAGGAGATCAGGCTTATGCTGAGATCAAGGATAGTTTCGAATTGAAAGAGGCATCAGCTGATGTGGTGTTTAACGGCTTGCTGCTTCCAATGCCACAGCTGTTAGAGGATGGACGCATCGAGCTAATGAATGAGCACGGCGAACGGGTATGGATTCAGTATACAGCCAATCGACTGCAAGCTGTGGTGGAGACGATCACGGTCAGTGATGCCAGAATGCAGTCTATATGGGGAGATACCTTATATCGGCTGCAGCTTCGCTTGCTGGAACCTGTGCGGGCCGGTGAAGTCGTTGTAACAATTTCCGAAGCAAACACGGGTACAACTTCTGCTGTGTGAATAAGAAGAGCTTCCAACAGAAAAATATAACAAACGAACTCATGAACTAGCCCAAATCATCTTGAGTGATTAAGATGATTTGGAGTTGACTGCAGCGCCATACTGACATACGAGATTGCCAAAGGTTTGGATATCATGGATATAATCATAAGTCGGCGGGTTTGGTTCTGTTTGATTCAGCATACGGACGGCGACTAGGTGATACGCAGGAATAACCAGCACGGCATTCCCATACAGCCCCAGGGATTGATAAGAACCTACAGGAAGCTGATCCCCGAGCTCGGACGTCGGACGCGGTATATCCTGCACCCACCAAAAGAAGCCATTTCTGGTTATTGTCTGATTAAGTGCTGCGGGGGTAGCAATGGAACTGCAGGTATTGAATACGGCGCTTGGAATGATTTGTTTGCCTTTGTACATACCTTTCGTTAGGTGCAGATACCCCCAATAGGCTAATTCCCGCGTACTGGCAAAGAGATTAGCTTCGCTGCCCTGATCGGATGAGTAAGCTTCATGAAGCCAAACCAAATGGTCTTGTTCTTCTTGTACCCACCCTGTCTCTGTGAATCCATAAGGTACAAAAAAACGTTCCTGCATCACTTGAGCAAGCGGCTGGTCAAACACATTTCGTACCATTTGGATGAGCAGATTGACACCCGCATTATTGTATTTCCATTCGGTCCCTGGAGGGAACAGTCGTTGATTGTGTCCCCTAAGACCATGGGTATGCGTTAATAAATGCCGAAGGGTTGTATGGCTTAATAGTTCGGGGGCGTAATCCGCTATGTATTCCGTTACCGGGTCATCGATGCTTTTTATTTTTCCTTCATATATAGCAAGACTGATTGCCGCACCGAGGTAAGTTTTGCGAACGGAGGCCACATTAAAACGGGACCTGGCATCGACTGTTCGACTTTCGCTTGAGCTTCCATGGCTGCCGGAATACCATTCGTTAACAATCTGTCCATGATGAATGACGACCATCGATGCAGCTGTAGCTGAGATTAAATGCTGGATGGTTAGCATATACTGATTAAGTTCACCTAAGCTGTAGTGTGTCAATGTACTTTTTTTCAATTGCATGGCAGTGGGCTCCTTCTTTTTAAATGGGAAGGGTTTACATGAGTAATTCGAGAGCAGTTTGAACAATCCTTCATGTCGAATTGGGAATTTTTACGAAATAAGGTATTGCTGTTCACGATGATCTACGGGGAAACCTTTATAATCGGTTGTTTGGTTCCCATTGTCTTGTCGTAATGATGAGTAAAGGAGAGATGCTGCATGGAGAGTACAGGTGTGCCGGATCATGGTGCAAAACCTCATCAAGATGCATGGAAACAAGCTTTGGATCGCTTATATGAACAGTTTTGCGAGTATGGCAGAAGGGCAAGCCGCAGCTTTGATAATGAGGATGTTCATCAAGCGCGGGTCAACAGCCGGAAGCTGCTGACACTGCTGCGTATCCTCGACAAGCATGATCATTCCGGACTGTATCCATTAATCAAGCAAGCGCAAAAACGCCTCGGTCAGGTCAGGGATGCAGATGTGCTGATCGAGTCTTTTCAAGCGAGACGGAAAAGGGCTAAGCGAAGCGGCAGACGCAAAGAGGCCGATTTGTTAAAGGCAGTCATCCAAATTCAGAGAAAACAACGGAGACGCAGCAGAGCAAAGCTGGCCGATAAGCTGCCGGAACTGATTAATCCTGCACTGGACGAGAAATGGGAGGCGTTTCTGAAGGATTTGCCTGAGCTGGAATCGCAAAATGCCGATATTAACGTAAATCAGGTGATGCGTGAGCTTGAAGTTTCCTATGAACAGCATAAGCAAGCCTATCGTCAGCTTAGTCGGCACAACGGTGCTGAAACGAAGGAAGCGTTCGACGCTCTGCATGATTTGAGAATCGCAGCCAAGGAGCTGAGATATACAGCATCTGCCGCATCCTTTGCATTAGATCAGAAGTTTCATTCGCATGAACAGCTATATAAAGACATTCAGGACCAGCTGGGTCAAATCAATGATCGGCGAATATGGCTGGAAACGGTCCAAGCGATCGGTCAGGACAAGCTGGATGTTAGCAAGAAAACATGGAAAGCGTTCAAAGACAGCCTTATGGGAGAAATACGTCAGGCGCTGCGTGCCAATCAGCTTGTAGGAGAGTGATCGACATAGCAGCAGGATGGGATGAATCCAATCCGCTACACAGATAAAGGTGCACGCAGCTGATTTTAACACGCACTTCTATGTACGGTCCTCCTTTTGGTTTATAATGGTTAGGACAAGCTGATGGTTATTAACAAAGGAGGATGACAGCAATCATGGGTAATAAGTTGGCATTACATAAACATGGCTTCCAGGCCAGTCGTCTCGTTATGGGCTGTATGGGTTTAGGTGGAGGATGGACGCGGGAAGCTATAACGGCTGATGATATGAAAAAGGCGCATGCGGCTGTAGATGCAGCGCTTTCCGTGTCAATCAATATGTTCGACCATGCCAATATTTATGCCTACGGCAAGGCGGAGTCTGCATTCGGACAAGTACTGAAGGAGCGTCCCGAGCTGCGGGATCAGATGATCATCCAATCCAAATGCGGCATTCGGATGGAGGAGGGTCCAGGGCTTCCAGCGCGGTATGATTTTTCCGAGGAACATATTATTTCCAGCGTAGACGGCATTTTGGAACGGCTTGGTTTGGAGTCTATCGATATTCTATTGCTTCATAGGCCGGATCCGTTAATGGAGCCCGAAGTGGTAGCAAGCGCTTTTGACAAGATAAAGAAGCAGGGGAAGGTCAAAAGCTTTGGCGTTTCCAATATGAGTCCCACACAAATTCGTTGGCTCCAATCTTGTTTGGACGAGCCGTTGATCGTCAATCAGCTCGAATTGAATCTTGCCAAGCTGGATTGGATTGATGCAGGGATATCTGTCAATCAAAAAGCAGGAACACAGCTGTCATTTCCCGAAGGGCTGCTTGAATTTTGCCAGATGGAGCATATTCAGGTTCAATCGTGGGGGCCGCTTTCCAAGGGGCTGTTCAGTGGTAAGGATTTGACGGACAAGCCAGAGACAGTGCGCAAAACTGCTGAACTCGTTCGGCAATTGGCGGAGCAGAAGGGCGCATCACTGGAAGCTATAGTACTTGCTTGGCTCATGCGCCATCCATCAGGGATTCAGCCTGTACTAGGCACAACAAGCCCGGATCGGATACGTGCTTGCGCGGAAGCAACCGGAATCGTGATCTCGCGCGAAGAATGGTACGATCTGTACGTGACATCCAGAGGTGTCAAAGTTCCATAGGAATTGCGTAACATCTTGAGCCAATCAAGATGTTTTTTTATGGGGATTAGTAGACAATTAAGTCGCGGTAAGTGTTCTATAAATAAAGTAAGTGTGGTACTCTGTTATTAAAGCGCTCTCATTCATTGGAGGGCGATCAAGATCTAAAATAAAATAATACAGAAGCTGGATGAACCCATGACCAACACTAACAAGCTGGCTTTATTTACGATTACATGGCCGTTATTTATTGAATCCTCTCTGCAAATGGCGATGCGGGCTGCAGACACCTTTATGGTCAGTAACGTATCGGATGGCGCGGTAGCTGCAGTAGGAGTGTCCAATCAACTCATTATTTTTACGTTTTTATTGCTGCAGGTGATCTCTGCGGGATCAGCTATCGTCATTTCGCAATATTTGGGAGCCAATAAATTAGAAGCAGTACGCAGATTTGCGGCCGGTGCGATTCTGCTGAATTTTATATCGGGCGTGGCCATTAGTATCGTGATGGTCATCTTCAGCAGGCCGCTGCTCGGACTGTTCGGGCTGCAGCAGGACTTGCTCGGAACGGCACAAACATTTCTGTCTATTGTCGGAGGGGCTTTATTCATTCAGGCGCTCAATCTGACGATTTCGGCGATTGTTCAGGTCCATGGATTCACCCGATATACGATGATGGTAGCCATTGGCATGAATCTGATTAATTTAACCGGCAATTATTTGTTCATTTTTGGTCCGTGGGGATTTCCGAAGCTGGGTGTTCCGGGTGTGGCCATCTCGGCGGTCATCAGCCAATGCCTCGGGCTTGGCGTTTATATTCTGATATTACGTAAGGTTGTTAAGCTGGATCTGGGCTTGAAGGAGCTCGTGAGATGCAAGCTGGAGGATATGAAAAAGATTTTGTCGATTGGCATCCCCACGGCGGGCAATCAACTGTCGTATGCAGCTAGTCAAATCGTTACTACGTATTTCATTACGTCGCTCGGTGCCGAAATGCTGTCGACTCGCATCTATACGCAAAATATTATGTATTTCATCATGGTGCTCTCCATTTCACTAGGCCGTGGCACGCAAATTATTATTGGCCGTCTCATCGGCGGCGGGGAAAAGGAAGAAGCCTATCGGCAGCTATTCCGCAGCCTTGCCTTAAGTCTGATGCTGTCGATGGGGGCTGTCATTGTAATCGCCATATTTAGAAAGCCGCTGCTTGGCTTATTTACGAGTGACCCTCAAATTATTACATTGGGTGCCGCGCTGCTGCTGTTGGGCTTTGTGCTGGAGCCTGGTAGATGCTTGAATATTGTGATTGGCGAAGCGCTGCGAGCGTCGGGTGATGCGAGATTTTTGGTCATAACCGGTATTACGGTTGTATGGGGTATGTGTATTCCTTTGACCTATCTTCTGGGTATTCATCTCGCTTATGGACTGATGGGAATTTGGATCGTGTTTATCCTTGACGAATGGGTGCGGGGAATTATTATTTTGCACCGTTGGCGCAGCCGAGCCTGGGAGAAAAAGGTGCTGGTTCAGGCGGACGCGAAGGAAGCTCAAGCTACTGTATAAATTTGTATGATCAAGCCTGTTCGTCGATGATACATCTGTGTCTGAGCGGCAGCACAAAAACCGGATTCACGCAGCTAAACATCTGCGGGTGATCCGGTTTTTAGTGCTATCCCTAAATATATTCAGTCATTCCATTTTCCTTCAGCAGCTCGACGATTTCTTTGACAGACTGTGCTTTGTCCTTGGGACAGATTAATAGGGCATCACCGGTGTCAGCAATGATAAATCCATCTACGCCTATAGTCGCGATGAGTCTGCCGTTTCCATAGATGATTGAATTACGTGTATCGATGCCCAAGTGATTCGCTTTGATTATGTTACCTGATTCATCGGGTGGGAAGATCGAACCAAGTGCATCCCAGCTGCCGATATCATTCCAGCCGAATTGACCAGACAGCACCACGACATCATCGGATCGCTCAAGAATGCCATAATCAATCGAAATATTTTGAAGTGTCGGATAAACCTGATTAATGATGTCTTCTTCCTGCTCCGTACCGAGAAATTCCCTGATTGGCAGCATCGTCTTATACAACCGAGGCAGGTAACGCTTGAAATTATCAATAATTACGGATGTTTTCCAAATGAATATACCGCTATTCCATAAATAATTACCTGAGGACAGATAGCCTTGGGCTTTCTGAAAATTCGGTTTTTCAACAAATTCGGCTACTTCATATACAGCTACAGGTTTGGAGGAAATCGGATTCTTATTAAAAGCGATATAGCCATAGCCGGTAGAAGGGAATGTCGGTTTTATTCCGATAGTTACGATTTTGTCTGATTCCATCGCGACCGTACAGGCTTCGTCGAGCGTAAGCCGGAATTGGTCCTCGTCGGTTATATAATGATCGGATGGTAATACGACCATTAATGAATCGCCGTGGTTTTTTTCAATAGATAACGCTGCAAACAAAATGCTGGCAGCTGTGTTTCGCGCCACGGGTTCAATCAAAATATTACTTTTAGACACACTGCTATGCATAATGCTCTCCATCAACACAGCTTGGGAACGATTCGTCACGATAACTGTATTTTCCTGAGGAATAATCCCTTTGAATCGTTCGATGGTATCGTTTAACATAATATCGTTTCCGCTAATATTGAGTAGCTGCTTCGGAATCTCCTGCCTGGACAGCGGCCAAAACCGTGTTCCGCCACCGCCTGCAAGGATAGTTGCAAATTTATTCATGATGCATCACCAAACGTGCAATGGAGAAGGAAATGATACTTTCGGAGCCTTGATTAAGATTCAACCCTGTTGAATGGATACCGTCGTAACAGGCACCGGTTTGGGGGTCGATCAGAGACGTTTTAATTGAATTATGACCAAGATACCATTCATAACATAAAGCTGCTTGCTTCAGATAAGCGGGGTCTTGCAGTACGACCGCAGCTTCCTTGCAAGCAAGCAGCATCTCACATGCTTCAATCGGCTGTTCGTCGTAGGGAGCGGCCTGTCCGTCGCGCAGCAGCCAGCCGTGACTGCCAATTGGCTTATAATAGCCTTCTTTGGAGAAGGTTTTCGAAGCTAGAAAATCCAGGCTCTCCTTGGCTGTTTCCTTCAAACACACATTACCTGAAATACGGAATGCTTTTAAAAGTGCCCAGGGCAGCATCGAGTTTCCGTAGGTAAGGCTGTCTTCAAACCAGTTCCAACCGTTTCCCTTATTGCGCGTATATTGATTGTGCAGCCGGACAGCCATATTTTCGATCAAATTAAGAATAAAGGCTTTGGGTAAAAATGTTTTATCTTCCGCGGTATTTGCCTTATGGAGATATGGGAAGGAGTAGGTTAAAGCATCAGGGGTTTCTATTAGATAGCTGAGACCGATCATGGCATAGGCCCCGGCACGTGGTGAACCAAGCGAATGAATATGCGGTAATGCCTGATTGATTAAATAACGGCACGTGTTTAGTAAATTATCGGGTAGGGAGGAAGAATGAGAGAGTGCGAATCCAAGTGCCCATAACGTACGTCCTTGACAATCCTCAGAGCCGCTATCCTCTATAAATGAACGATTATAATCCATAAAATTTCTAAAGTTTCCCTCTGCATTTTGTGCGTGATGAATGAAGGAAATATAAGTATGGATGAGGTCCAGCGTGACTGAATCTTTGCTGCTGCTGTATGATAAAACGGCTGCGATTAATGCCCGTGCGTTATCATCGGTTGTATAGCCCTTCGCACGATCGGGAACTCCAAACTTCGTATGCTGAAAAATTCCCGTATCATCCGTGATCCTGCGCATATAATCGGTCTTAAACTTTATGATCGTCTGTACCTCCATTAAATCACACTCCTGTTCGTTAACTGCGAAATCGTTATTTTTTCCTGGAAAAGCGTAGCGTAGGTTTTGGCGACTTCGCTCCAGAGCATGGTTTTGCCTAGTTCAAGTGTGCGATTTTCCATTTCTTTTACTTCAGCAGGGTTGTTCAGCAGTTGGAGGATGCAAGCTTCCAAAGAGGCCGAATCACGGAAGTTTGCCAGTAAACCTCTGCCCTCTGCGAGCATTTCCTCAGCGTATCGGTAAGGTGTTGAAATAATGACTCTTCCATAGCCGACTCCGTATGCCAAAGTACCGCTAACGGCCTGATCCTTGCCCAAATAAGGGGTCATGTAAATATCGGATATAACAAGCGATTGTATAATTTCCTTCTGAGTCAATAGTTTGTCGATGAAGAGAACGTTATGATTTAAATCATATTCCTTCACAAGATCGAGCAGCCTATGTCTGTAAACCTCGCCGGTTTCTTGTTTGACTACCGGATGTGTTTTCCCCGAAATGATGTAGAGACACTCCGGATGCTGCTTAACGACACCGCGCATGGCCTCTATGCTGTACTCAATTCCTTTGCCAGGGCTTAAGAAGCCAAAGGTAGACAAAATTTTGCGGTCTGCATAACCATATTGTTCTTTGAGCTCTGCCCTTGTATCTGTTGTGACATCGGGCACGCCATGGTGAATGAAGGTGACCTTGGTGGCATCAATCCCATAAATAGAAATCAAATCCTTGACGGTAGATTGCGCCATCGTTACGACTTTAACGCTCAGCTTCGCGATACGATTCATAATGTGTCGCTGTTTGGCGGAAGGCTTCGTTAACACGGTATGAAAAATGACGATATAAGGAATCCTTAGTCTCTCGACAAAAGGAATCAAATATTCCCCGCTTTCTCCGCCGTAAATACCGAATTCATGCTGAATAACGAGAAGATCAACGTCTGACGAGTTCAGAAAATCAGCCGTATCGATATATGCCGACAGATTATGCTGGTCAATTTCTCTCATGACCTGTTCCTGATACGAGTAAGTCTCGTTGTTGTTGATGGCAATAATCCGAGG
This sequence comes from Paenibacillus baimaensis, assembly GCF_025567575.1. Lineage (NCBI taxonomy): Bacteria > Bacillati > Bacillota > Bacilli > Caryophanales > Paenibacillaceae > Paenibacillus > Paenibacillus baimaensis. The sequence goes on from NZ_JAOQIO010000069.1 coordinate 81,052, forward strand.
TTTATTGAAGCCTTGTATATGTTCAAATTGATCCAGTAAATCTTGTGTAAAGGTAGCAATGCCGCATTCTCTTGGCAGACTGGTACCAAGAAAAACGATATTCCGATTACTGCTTGTATTTCTCATATCAATAGCCTCCATATGCGTTCACGATTTTTGGGTAAAAAAAAAGAAGATAAAGAGATCTTTATTTCTAATTAGGGGGAAATGGTATTAAATTTTCTGAAAATTCAAAATTGTTTCCTGTTTAACTACTATAACATGACCATTTTTTCTTGTCAATTTTATTGACTCTCCACCCTTCTCCATATATATTAATGTTGGAGGTGTAAGTATGTCAGTTATACGTAGTAATTTAAAAGCGGTCATGGAAAATCACGATCCCAAATTATCGATACGTAAGCTTGCCAAAGATATAGATTACCACTTTGATTCGGTACGTCGTATGTATAAGGATGAGATGGTACAGTATCCGAGGGATTTGCTGCTAAAGCTTTGTTTGTATTTTAAAGTACAGCCTGGGCAGCTTATAATAATGGAAGAGATTGTGGAAAGCGATTGGCCGATAGATGAATCGATTGAACATCAGGAGGACGGCAATGACAAGGAAAGCGGCACAAGTGGAAACCTGTAAACAGCTTCTGGATACATTTTATGCGAATCCTCGCATAACGAAGGTAGAGAAGCTCACGTTCTCTGGGGTTGGAAACCGAGATGTATATAATATAACGGCTCCGTTTCAATATGACGGGGAGGAAGTACTCTTGGGAAGAGTTGAGGAACGGGACAGCGAGTTCTCTCAAGTCTTCTTTTTTACATGCGACAATCAGGTGTGGAGCCCTCGTATGCATACACATACTTATAATTTGCAGGACCCTTGTACAACGATTATCAAGGGTGAATTAATAGTTGGCGGTGTTGAAGTCATTACTGCAGCCGATAATCCGGGTAAAATCGTGTCGTGGGTCACTCAATTTTATCGCGGATTTCATATAGATTCGTTATGCCACTTTTCATCTGGCCCCGGTACGATGAAGGATATTCGTCTGATTGAGCTTATGGACGGCAGAATAGGTATATTCACAAGACCGCAAGGAGTGAAAGGAGGAAGAGGCCAAATTGGATTTACCATTATAGATTCGCTTGATGAGCTTGATGAGCAGACGTTTATTGATGCAGAGATGCTTGGCAATCAATTTGTCCCCGAGGAATGGGGAGGGGCAAACGAAGCACATTTATTGAGCAATGGGCATGTGGGCGTGCTCGGGCATATCGCCTGCTTTGATCTATCAGGCAACAAGCACTATTATTCAATGGTATTTTCGATAGACCCCGAAACTTGTGAGAAAACGCCTTTAAAAATTATTGCAGCAAGAAGTGATTTTCCAAGAGGTCCCGGCAAACGGCCAGACTTGGAGGATGTTATTTTTAGCGGTGGGCTTATACGGTCAGGCCATGGTCGAGCCGTGCTCTCCGTTGGTGTGAGTGATGCTGAAGCCTATCAGATTGAAATCCCGGATCCTTTTGTCGAATATGAATCTTGAAAATCGATGAATTTGACTAGATTCTATGGTCATGTTATAATGAATTGACAAGAATTTATGGTCAAAAGAGAGCGGGAACCAACAAATGAGTAAATTTATTCAATTAAACAAGCGCACCGGTGAAACAAAGTCCCACATCAATCAAGCAAGAAAACAGGGACGCATCCCCGCTGTGTTGTATGGGATTGGTAAAGATACTTTGTCATTAGAAGTAAATGAAAAAGAAATGCTGAACATTTTGAAAAAAAATCCGCGTGCTATTTTGCAGGGGAAAACCTCCGATGAAAAAGTACTGCCGATCGTTATTCAGAACATCCAAAGGGAAACCTTGTCAGGTAAGCTGCTGCACATTGACTTTCATCATGTGAACATGACGGAAAGCATGGATAGTAAGGTTACGATCCATTTTCTGGGTGAAGCAATCGGTTTGAAATCCGGTGGCGTCCTGCAGGTGGAAAAGTATGAAGTAGAAGTTCGCTGTATGCCTGGTGATTTGCCGACTTCCATGGAAGTGGATATTAGCGGCCTTGATGCTGGCGATCAGCTTCTCGTTTCTGACCTGATTTTCCAGGATGGAATTGAAGTGTTGACGGATCCGAGTACTGTCATGATTCAGATCAAAACGGTGCACGAGGAAGTTGAAGAAACCGCATAGTAGATCCCGACTAAACATAAATAGTGAGTATAGGGTACATCCCCTTCTAACAGGAAGTGTGAAATTCATGATTTCATGAATATGGACACGGCTGCTTGGAAGGGGATTTTTGGTTTTTATGAATATAACCTGAAATCATCTTTGCCAATAGGGTTCACTATGGCTTATGATCGCGAGATCTCAGTAAGTTCGAGGTGTAAATCCGCATTTGTTCCATTAGTTTTCTTTGCTTCAGGGAGATGCCGGTTTCTCTGCTTTGTATACTGGCTTTTGCTGTGTTGGGGACGATACGGTAGATGGGCCGCTTTCCCCGAAAATTACGATAAGTCCACGTAGATACCCAGTCCACGCTGCTGATTGTGGTACGGGATTCATCCTTGCGTATGGTCAATTGAAGTATCAAACCATTATTGGTATAAGGGTTATCGTTTAAGCGAATGGATACAAAGTTACCAAGCGAGTATATGGCCAGTTGGTTGGAACTCGTCCTGAGGATCGGCTGCAGCACGTGGGGGTGCGAGCCAAGGATAACATCTGCTCCATGTTGTAAAAGCTTGCGAACGAGCGCTCGCTGCTCCAAGGTCGGTGCTGCCTGGTACTCCTGTCCTACATGGAGACAAACAATATTCAGATCGGTTTTTGGCTTAATTTTGCGTAAATCTCTTATCATTTGAGCTTCGTTGATCAGATTGACTGACCCTCTCATGGCGGTAGGAAGGGGGATCTGGTTGGTCGTTTTGGTATAGGCGAGAATCCCGACCTTGATCCCTTTAACGTCCATGATCAGTGGCTGCCGAGTCTGCTCGGGAGCGGCATAAGTACCGGTATGGGCTAGTTGATTGGCATCAAGCACCTGCAGGGTACGCCGCAGTCCTTCGATCCCATTATCAAGACAATGGTTGTTGGCCGTTACCAATACATCAAAACCGTTTCGTTTTAACGCCGCGGCAAGTTGCTCGGGTCCATTGAACATAGGAAACCCTGTTCGCGGGTTCTTTTTTTTAATAAAAGGCGTATTTCCTTTTAAAGGAACCTCTAGATTGCCGATAGTCAGATCAGCATCCCGTAAAATAGGGGCAACGCCTTCAAAAATGGAATCAAAATCATACAGGTTGGCGTCACGCTGCTTGACGGACATCGATATAGCCCCATTGATTAAAATATCACCAACTGCAGCAATCGTTATTTCTTGCATCGGATCACCTCTTGCTACCAAGATATTCATGACCTTACTTGATAGTGTGGGCAAGTGTCCGAGAGACTTCCGTTTATGTGTTTGAGGAAGTATAATGATAAGATGCAGAGATTTGGAAAGGATGATACCATGTTAACCATTACTGGTTATAGTGTGGAATTGATCAAGGATCCGTTCGGGATTTTGACTGGTAAGCGTTATGAGCTGCTGCTGGATATAGAGGTGGCGGAGGATGACGAACTATACTCGGAGAATGGATTGTATGTACGGGTCATTTATGTGGTGGAGGAAAGTCGCTCCGGCATGGCGAAATATGCCATTCATGAGAAAACCAATGATAATTACGTGGATTTTGAGCTTGAAGATGATGAATTGGCAGTCATTGAAGCTTTTTGTAAAGAGCATTTGGTAGATGCTGAGGAGTAGTAGAGATATCGACTGCATATAACGAAAGTCATTAACGACATTAAACTTCCAGCAACGCTAGCATAATCACATCGAAAAATACTTTGGTCACATCGTGCATCAAATATTGCTTCAACAAACCTTCCTGTTTAAAGCCAAACTTCTCCAGGAGTCTTAATGAGTTTTTGTTTTGGGGGACAACCTCCGCTTGCATGCGATGAACGCCAATATGGTTAAAGCCATATTGGATCACGGCCCCCAAGGCCTCAGACATAAACCCTTTATGCCAATGGGCATCTGTGAGCTCGAAGCCTACGGAAACAGGAGATAGCGGATGATAATCGAACGTGCCGCGAACGGGCATGCACATAATGGTTCCGATTAATTTATTGTCCGTATGCTGGGTTATCCCCCAAGGCAGGAGCCTATTTTCTTGAAACTGCTTATTCCAGGCGACGATCAGTTCACGGGCTTGCTCCATGGAGGAAGGTCCATGCCAATCGAGATACTTGATAATAGGGGATCCTTCAGCATAGAAGCTATAAAGCTCATCGGCATCGTCCTGCGTCATTTGTCTTAATAACAAACGTTCTGTGGACAAGTTGGGAAAATCTGAATTATTATACATATATATGAATCCACACTTTCGTTAGAAGGTTAACATATACAAATTATAGCCTATCTTTATGAAATTAGTATGAAAACAATTTCAGGTGGAGGGTGACCAATACGTTGAAGGCTCTATTGGTTGATGACGAACGACTTGCACTCATGCAGCTGGAAAAAATGTTAAAAGAGCTCACCGACATCCAAATTGTAGGTACAAGTATGAATCCGCTGCGAGCTATAGAGATGGCCAGGAATTTAATGCCGGACGTTATTTTCATGGATATCCAGATGCCGGAATTATCAGGGCTGCAGGCAGCTGAGCTGCTGCAAGAGATTTGCCCATCAGCTGAGATCGTTTTTGTCACTGCATTCGATGAGTACGCGATCCAGGCGTTTGAACTTCAAGCTCTTGATTATGTGCTCAAACCGCTGCAGCGAAAACGTTTAATAAAGACACTTCAGCGGTTAAAGCAGCCGAATGTTAACCCTCCTAAAACCCCACTCCTTGGAGAGCCTGTATCGATTCGCTGCTTCCCATCGCTTCAAATCGAATATAAAGAAAATCAAGCTGAGGAACTCATCAAATGGAGAACCACCAAGGGTCAGGAGCTATTCGCCTACTTGCTTCATCATCGAGGACAATTAGTACGTAAAAGTGAGCTGCTTGATTTATTATGGCCAGACATAGACCCCAAAAAAGCGATCACTTTGCTATATACGACCATTTATCAAATTCGTCAGAACCTCAAGCGCAATGCGATTGATATCCCCATTCAAAGCTTGAGTGCGGAGGAAGGCTATATGCTGGATGCCGGGCGGGTGCGGTTGGAGTCGGATGAATGGGAGCACAACCTGCGTACACTGGAGCATGTGAACGTGAATAATTTAGCCGCGCATCAACGGGTGTTAGACATGTACAGAGGCGAATATTTGGGCAAACATGATTATTTATGGGCAGAGGGAGATCGTCAGCGAATGGCAATGCGCTGGCTGCACCATGCCCAACAGGTCGCAGAGTGCTACTCGCAGAACGGAATGTGGAACGAGGCTGCGGGGGTGTATCATCGAATCCAACAGGAGCAGCCTTTGTCGGAGGACAGTTTCTTTGCATTAATGAAATTGTATGATCTTATGGGCCAGCGCGCGTCTGTAGAAGAGCAGTATCAACTGCTGTTGAAGATGCTGGAACAGGAGCTGAACCTCGAGCCTAAGGGGGAAATTACCCATTGGTTTGAGTGCTGGAAGCAGCAGATCAGTGACACGAGGACACATGTACCTCTATGGATAGTCAGCAAACGAAAATTATTGTAGCTTGAAACAACCTGACAATAACCGTTCACAGTGTTGGCTGCATATGCAGCAGAGGTAAGGGTCAGCTCATACGAATAATAATACAAAAGACAGTAGTATTCGGACAAAGTTCGATGCTTGATGCTGTCTTTTTTTGTCGTACACGCAATCACGTTATAAATTTGGTGGACTTGGGACAAGTATTTTGGCGAATTGCTGAATGATTTATCAAAATTCATATATTTGTTCAGAAGTTTTTCAGTTCTTATTGATATAAATAAATGGATTCATCTTTTGTACATAATCGATTATTGGTTATGTGTGGTTAATTGCTTATTCTGAAAATCTTTTATTGCAGGAGGTGGAAGGAGGAACGGGAACTCGAGAATCATTCAAGCTGCTTCTTAACAGGGCTTGATCAACAGTCATTCGATATACATAGAGGATACATACATCTGATTGTAGGGTTGCTCGTCTTGAAATTAATATGCATTACCATAGTGTGGTATATCTTATACCCGTGGCAAGAATGAAGAATTAAAAATGAAGATGTTTGAGGAACATGTAGTTGGAATATTATTCAATAAAATACATTGCCAGCTCATGTTAACCGATTTGGGGGAGCGATGTATGGGGAATTTGAAACAATTATCAAAAAGAAGCCGATCCCTTTTGGCGTTTCCCAAAAGAGTTCTCTTCTTGTTTATGGCATTATCTTTGGCCATATTGCCTTACTACAATTTTGGTGTGATGGCGGCTATTACCTTATCTCTAGAGAAAACGGTAGACAAGACGACAGCATTTCCAGGGGAAACCATCACGTATACGATTAAATACGCGAACCCAAGCACGACTGAAGCTGCTCAGAATATGATTATCACCGACGTCTTGCCAAGTACTCTGGATTATGTGGGAGTCGACACCCCGGCAGATGTTAGTTTTGTCGATACTTCAGTCGCGGGAACAGTGAAGTTTAACATGGTTAGTCCTTTGGCAGCTGGCAAAACCGGTATCATAAAGCTTAAAGCCAAGTTCAAGGAAGGGGTAACCCTGAATGGAGCCACTGCCCAAAATAGTGTGACAGCCAAGGCTGATAATAGCCCTTTGATTACGGAACCAGCACCGGTGGTCACCGCAAAGGTTAATGCTCCGGATTGGTTGATATCCAAATCCAAAATCCTTCCGGCAGTTGATCCGGTTTTGAACAGCAATGTGACCTATCAGATCAAGCTGAAGGGGAACAGTGTACTGGGTGGCACTAATATCCAAAACGTTGGAGTTATGGATACTCTCCCGGTAGGGTCTACTTTTGTTTCCGCCACTGGGGGCGGTGTGTATGATGCCGTGTACGGAAAGGTTTCTTGGCCTTCATCAACTTTAAATGTCGGGCAGGAAAATACCTATGAAGTTGTATTGAGTTATCCAAGTCCGACCTTTCATGTTGGCGATTCGGTTACGAATTCCGTCTATGCGGTCGGTACCAGTCTGACTGGAGCTGCTCTTAGGACGAATACGGCTAATGCTACACATCTGCTAGCTGCTCCTGACCCGGGAATTTATGGCATTAAAAAGGAAGCACGTCAAGCGAGCGATGAGTATTCCATAGGACAGACTGTCAAGTATAAGATTAATAGCTTTGGGAACAGGGGCAATGTGCCCTTGGATAACTTTGTAGTTGAGGATGCTATACCGAAAGAAATTAATCTGACTCAGATTTCTACAGGCTCCTATAGTAATAATACGGGTGTTACCGTAAATGTGTATTACCAGAAAAATGGAGTTAATACCTGGCTGAGTTGGACTGGAGGCGTTAATCTCAACAGCAGCAGCAGCCAGACCTTAAATGTAGCTTCATTAGGACTTGGGGCTGGGGATTATGTTTCCAAAGTGAAGTTGGACTATGGAACAGTGCCAAGCAGTTTCCGTGTTGCCTCCGATATCCAGCTGCAGGGGACCCTGCTTAGTACGGATCATAACTCACAACCGGTAGTTGATAATCAACTAATTAACAACACGGCTGTGCTTACAGCTAATTATGGAGCTACACCTTTTAATAGCAGCAGCTCAGTAGACATTAAGGTTGTACAACCTATACCTTGGGTTGTCGCGAATAAATCGGTTGTAGGCAGTGCATCGGTGAAAGAGAACGATACGCTCACCTATAAGCTGCGGGTACAGAATCATGAGTTTGCTACGGGGGATATGACGCACCCGGAAATAGTGGAATTCTTTCCGAATGAGTTGGAAAATTTCACAGTGGTGGGTATAACAAATAACTCCAGCACATCTATTGGAGCCCCTGTTTTTAACAGCTATAACAAGACCGTAAGTTCAGTAACGTATTCGGTCTATAGTTGGGAGTTCCCGACTGCCGTTCTGAAGCCAAACGAGTATATCGATGTTACCATTAGTGGTACTGTCAAGCATGCTACACCTAATGGGAATTTTGGCAATACGATGTACGCAACGACTACAGCTACAAATACCTATAAAGGTACAGTAGTGAGCGATGTACCGGAAGACCGGGATAATAATCCGACTACGACACAATTCGTAAAGTCCTCGGCTAACGCTTATGTGAAATTCACAGGCTCTCTGGAATCCATCAAATGGGTAAAAGGAGAAGTCGATAATGCGTTCACCAAGTACCCGGCTAACGGAGAGACGCTGCCTGGTGGTAAAGCGATGTATCAACTGACCGTAAGTAATGTTACTTCCAATGGTCCTATTTCCAATATCGTTATTGTAGACAAGCTGCCTCGTATTACAGATACAGGTGTAGTTGATACAAATGCTCGTCTATCTGACTGGAGACCTTATCTGGTAAATAACGTTACGGGACCAGGCGGAGCACCACTGGATCCAAGAATTAAGGTATATTATTCGACAGATGTAAATCCGAATGTCAGTGATATATCCAAACCGTTGAATCCGACTCATACAGGTTGGACTCTAACGCCTCCTGCAGACATTACGACTGTCACCGCACTGGAGTTCGACTTCGGCACTATTACCCTTAACCAAGGAGAATCAGTCACCTTGGAATGGGATATGCGTGCACCAGTAAATGCGCCAAGAAACAAGATCGCCTGGAACTCATTTGGTTATGGAGCAACTTATCCCGATGAGGGCGGACCGCAGTCATTCTTACCTTCGGAGCCTATCAAGGTAGGTTTTCTGATTAAGGATACTGATCCTGCAGGTACCGGCAATATAGGCGACTTTATCTGGTTGGATACGAATGCGAATGGCATTCAGGAAGCGGGCGAGAAAGGGGTCAATGGGATTCTTGTGAATCTATACAAAACCAACGATCCCACTACTCGTATAGGCTACACAAGAACCGGAGATCGACATGGGTCGAATGAGCCAGGTTATTATGAGTTTCCTAATCTTCAAGCTGGTGATTATACGGTAGAATTCGTAATACCGGCTAGCCATTATTTATCACCTCATATTCAGGGCTCAGATCGTGCCAATGATAGCGATTTTACTTTCAACCCATCAACAGGAACTTATCAGGTAAGAAAAATTCTTGGCAATGAAGAAACTGATATGACTCTGGATGCGGGTATCTATACCAAAGGCTCAATTGGAGATTTTGTGTGGGTGGATAAGAACGCCAATGGTATTCAGGATGCAGGTGAACCTGGTCTTAATGGTGTAACGGTAGAACTGTATGCTGCTGCTGATCCTACAACTCGATTGCAATTCACGACGACTAGCACGACGATTGACGGAGCTGGTAGATACTTATTTGCTGACCTCGATCCAGGAAGCTATCGCGTGAAGTTCATTAAGCCTGACGGGTATAAGTCGACGCTTCAGGATCAGGGGAATGATGATGAAAAAGACTCTGACCGTGATGAAGCGAGTGGTTTAAGCCATATCGTGGTATTAGGCGCAGGCCAAACAGACTTGTCGGTAGATGCAGGATTTTATCTCGGTGAAATCGGCGATCTGGTCTGGCATGATCGGAATGCCAACGGTATTCAGGATGCAGGAGAACCAGGTATACCAGGTGTATCGGTTAAGCTCTATAAGGCAGCTGACCTTACAACTCCTATAGCAACTACTACGACTGATGCAAGCGGGATTTACAAATTCTCTGATATGCTTCCAGGAGATTATGTAGTTAAGTTTACTCGTCCAGCGGCTTACAATTATTTCTCTTCTTCGAATCAGGGATCCAATGATGCATTGGATAGCGACGCGACCTATGCAGCTCGGACTGATGCAGAAGCTGTTGTAACTGGTATTACGCTGCTCGAAGGCGGTCGCAACTATACCTTCGATGCGGGTGTATTCAATCCAGCAAGTCTTGGAGATAAAGTCTTTCTCGATGCCAACAAAAACGGCATTCAAGACACTGGGGAAGTGGGGATTTCGGGCGTAACGGTTAAGCTGTATAAGACTTCTGCTCCTGATACCCCTGTCGCTACAACGGTTACGGGTCTAACAGGTTTGTACGAGTTTACGAATCTGGATCCAGACAGCTATTTCGTTGAATTCATCAAACCAGCAGGGTATGCTATCACTTCCAAAAATCAAGGCGGTTCTGCCGCATTAGATTCGGATGCAGACCCGACTACTGGAAAAACAGCCAGTGTCACCCTATCATCAGGGGAAGCTAACATGACAATAGATGCCGGAATGTATATTCCCACCAATGGCTCCATTGGGGACTTGGTCTGGCATGATTTGAATGCAAACGGCATACAGGATCCAGGAGAGCCAGGCATTCCGGGTGTAACCGTTGAGCTGTATAATGCCGATACAAATGCACTGCTGGATACCAAAACCACAGATGCTGGCGGGAACTATCTCTTCACTAATCTTCTGCTTACAAGTAACTACAAGGTGAAGTTCCTTAAACCAAGTGGGTACAAGGAAAGCCCGGCAAATGTTGGGGCGGATGACAGCAAGGATTCGGATAGAGATATCGTGACAGGTTTCAGCCATACTCTTACATTAAGTACAACTATTAATGATTTAACTATCGATGCCGGTTTTTATAAGCTGGCCAAGCTCGGCGACAAAGTGTTTAAAGATGTGAATGTTAACGGCATACAAGATGCTAGTGAAGCTGGCGTAGCCAATGTTACAGTTAATCTGTATCGTTCCGACGCCCCAACAGCAATTATCGCAACAACTGTCACAGATACCAATGGCAACTATCTGTTTGATAATTTGGAGCCAGGTTCCTATGTGGTAGGATTTATGCCTGTTAGCGGTCATAGCTTTACGTATAAGCACGTAGGGATCGACAATACAATTGATTCCGACGTTAATAGTTTAGGTTTTACGGATCCCATTGTATTGCGTTCCGGGGATGATAATAGAACGGTGGATGCCGGGATTTACGTTCCTAATGCAGGCGGCGGTGGTTCTATTGGAGACTTGGTCTGGCATGACTTGAATGCAAATGGCATACAGGATCCAGGAGAGCCCGGCATACCGGGAGTAACGGTGGAGCTCTATAATGCGGATACGAATGCGCTGCTGGGTACTAGAAGTACAGATGCCTTAGGACATTATTACTTCAATGACCTTCTGCTTACAGGTAACTATAAAGTGAAGTTCCTTAAACCAAGCGGGTACAAGGAAAGTCCGGCAAATGTAGGAACGGATGACAGCAAGGATTCGGATAGAGACGTTACAACCGGCTTCAGCCATACTCTTACATTAACTACAAGTATTAATGATTTAACGGTTGATGCTGGTTTCTACAAGCTAGCTAAACTCGGCGACAAAGTATTTAAAGATGTTAATGAAAATGGTATTCAGGATGTAAACGAAGAAGGCGTTGCGAATGTAACGGTTAGCCTGTATCGTTCTGATGCGCTGGCGGTACCTGTCAAGACAACTGTCACGGATGCTAGTGGCAACTATCTGTTTGACGATCTGGAGCCAGGTTCCTATGTAGTAGGGTTTACGGCTGTTAACGGCTATAGCTTTACTTTAAAGAATGCAGGGACAGATCGTACCATGGATTCGGATGTCAATAACTTAGGTTTTACGGAACCTGTTGTATTGCTTTCTGGAGACGATAACAGAACCGTGGATGCTGGAATTTATAATTCTACCAAGGGTTCTATCGGAGACATTGTCTGGCATGATTTGAACGCAAACGGCATACAGGATGCAGGAGAACCAGGCATTCCGGGAGTAACCGTTGAGTTGTATGATGCAGATACGAATGTGCTGCTGGGTACCCGAACTACAGATGCAGGTGGACGCTATCTGTTTACAGACCTTATTCTCGTAGGTAACTATAAGGTGAAATTCCTTAAACCAGACGGGTACAAGGAAAGTCCGGCAAATGCAGGAACAGATGACAGCAAAGATTCGGATAGAGACATCACAACAAGCTTCAGCCATACCCTTACATTAAGCACAACTATTAATGATTTAACCGTGGATGCTGGTTTCTACAAGCTAGCTAAACTCGGCGACAAAGTATTTAGAGATTTCAATGTGAACGGTATACAGGATGTGAACGATGAAGGTGTTGCGAATGTTACAGTTAACCTGTATCGTTCCGATGCGCCAGCTGTAGTTATTGCAACAACCGTCACGGATGCTAACGGCAATTATCTGTTTGACAATCTGGTGCCAGGTTCTTATGTAGTAGGTTTCGTGGCCGGTAACGGTTATATATATACACCTAAGAACATGGGGACGGACAAAACTATCGATTCAGATGTCAATAATTTAGGTTTTACGGATCCTATTATATTGCTTTCTGGAGACGATAACAGAACGATAGATGCCGGGGTTTATATTCTTTACTCAGGTGGCGGAGGAGGAGGCGGTGGTGGCGGTGGCGGTTCATCACCAGAGCCAACAACATCAGAACCGACTCCAGTACCAACACCAGAGCCGACTCCAGGAACAACGCCAGTGCCAACACCAGAACCGACTCCAGGAACGATTCCAGTGCCAGCACCAGAGCCGACTCCAGTAACAGTTCCAGTGCCAACTCCAGCACAACCTGTAACTACGGATCAGGATACCCCCGTAGCAGGAGCAGTGCCGTCGATAGTGGATACGGGTAATATAACGGTTCCGAAGACGTATACGCTTGAAGTTGAGCCTCAAAATGGAATTGTTGAATTAACGGATGATGGAAAATGGGTGTATAAACCGAAGGAAGGCTTTAACGGCAAAGATACCTTTACCATCGGTATCAAGGATGAGAATGGAGATATTAATTTCCATGATGTTACGGTCAATGTACTTCCAAATAGCAATAAAAAGGCCTCTGAACCGGTAGTTTCCCTAGTACCGAAAACAGGCCAAGAGGCTTATAGCAACTTTTATCTGACAGGACTAGCTTTGGTACTTGCTGGACTTGGGGTATTTGGAGCTACACGTTGGCAGCAACGCAGAAAATAAAATCCTACAAGCAGGGGCACATCATGTGCCTCTGTTTCACTTCAATCGTATACACAAGCTATTACGAGTTCATAGGAGAGAGGAGAATCTTATGACAAAGCAATTTCCCCAACCTGCTGCTAGAAGTTATAGATTTTTTTATTGGGCAGCTTCCATATTGGTATGTGCTGGATTCGTGCTTATAAGTATGGATGCCTATATACAACATACCGAAAGAAACAATTCACTTCAGTTAAAAAATCAGATGTTAAGTCTATACCATACAAAAGCACAACCCAATACAGAACAGGCAAATGAGTCCACTGAACTAACCAAAGAAGCAAGCGCTGTAGCCAAAGGCCCAACGGAAAATGAGAGATTCCAAAGTTTATTGGCTATTAATAAAGAAATCATTGGATGGCTCCGTGTTGACGGCACTAGTGTCGATTATCCGGTCCTACAGCATAAAGACAATGATTATTACTTAAACAGAGACGCATCAGGTAAAAAGTCCATTTATGGCAGTGTGTTTATGGATTACCGTCTGGACACGAATCAAGAACAACGTAATCTTGTCATTTATGGACATAATATGATAGATGGCTCCATGTTCGGAAGCCTTGGTAATTATAAAAACAAAGATTTTTTTGCGGAGCACCGCAATATTAATTGGGGAATACAAGGGAAAATGAGCGATTGGGAAATATTTTCCGTTTATACCATTGACGCTAGAAAAGATACTGTCGATATTTCATATGAAAACGACGATGCGTTTCTTCTTGATTTAGACCAATATCGAAAAAAATCTATGTATCAGGCGGCTGTGAATCTGCAAAAGGATGATCAAATTCTTACATTGGTAACATGCAGCAATGAGACAGATGATACTCGTTTAGTCATACATGCAGTAAAAAAGGGGCCGAGGGTCCCTTTTTCTTAACAATCATATCTTATTTTGCAATCGGATAATCGCTTTCCACCCAAGTATGACCCGTTTTCAGAAGAGCTTCATTTGTTACATTAAAATATTTAGTAGATTGAACACCTGGATTATCAGGTGTAGGGTCGTCAAAGACGGTATCAAGCATATACCAGTTGCTATCTATGTTTACTGCATTCCACATGTGCGTTTGCGCAGGATCATCATTTATGTAACCAACCACGAGCCGACTTGTGATTCCTGCTTTATTGAGAAGCTTATTCGTTAGGATCGCATAGCCTTGGCACACGGCCTTTTTGTTGAAGAGTGCTGAGTAAGCCGTATGACCAATGTCGTCTAAATTTTCATAAGAGGTATTGGAGACGACATAGTCGTGAATGGCAGCTTCTTTTTCAAGATTGTTCATGTTTGGTGTCAGAATTTCCTTCAGAATACGGTCAACCTCATTGTCTACGTATTGGTCTTGTTCTACTGACGTAAGATATTGTGGCGTTAGAGTAATCGTAATATTACCGATGCTTCCCTTCATATTCATAGACAGGTCTTTCATATTCCAGTAAAGTTCTTCCTCAAGATTCCGTTGTGCAAGGTCTATAGTATTTTTAATTGCTTGAACGTAACTTTTCGAATCTTCTGTATCTTTAGCTGTGTAGGTGATTGTAATGGAATCTGATTTTTTAGCAAGCTCAGCTTGAATTGTTAATTCCAGCTCTGTTAAATTACTAGCTTGCAGTGGCGCGCTGGCGCTTGCAGTTTCTGCTTGTACCAACGAAGAGATAAGAAAAAGCATAACGGTGAGTAAGGTAACGAAAATCTTTAATTTGGAATACATAGCAAAAAACCTCCCTTGTCATTAAGCCAAAAGAGGGTACAATGTACTGTTGCCTCTTGGCGACCCGACGATCATAGCAAAATGCTTTAGACTCGTGGCTTTGCGTCCCTGCCTTTCGACAGGTTTGCCCTTTTCAAAAGTTATTAGATTTGAGCCTATCATACCACAGGGTACTATGAAGTTCAACCTGTATTAGCCATGAAGGCTACATGGTATGAATCGAAAGACTCGATTGAGTAAACCCGTGCAGGTATGCTACTATTTGATCATTATGAGCAGGGCTTCTTCTTCAGGAGAGGCGTCTTTTTATGTAACGGAAGGGGGCTAAGATAGTGAAGATAAATCTGGAAGCATTGCTTCAACAAGTAGACCAGCGACAGGTGGAGCTCATCGATCTGGTCGAGCGTTTGATCCGGTTTCAAACACCGGCGCCACCCGCTCGCAATACGGAGGAGGCACAGCAGTTTGTCGCTGCATTTTTGCAGGATAAGGGCTTTGTTATTGACAAATGGGACGTATACCCTGGAGATCCGAATGTCGTTGGTGTGTTAAAAGGCAGTGCATCAGATACGTATAAAAGCTTGATTATTAATGGTCATATGGACGTGGCTGAGGTGAGTCCAGACGAAGCTTGGGAAACGACACCCTTCACCCCGATTGTCAGGGACGGTGCGATCATTGGCCGAGGTGCCGCGGATATGAAGGCGGGGCTTGCCGGGGCGCTGTTTGCTACTCAGCTGCTTCATGAAGCAGGTATCCGGCTGCCCGGTGACCTTACGTTCCAATCCGTGATTGGAGAAGAAATAGGCGAAGCGGGAACGCTTGAATGCTGCAAACGCGGGTACAGCGCGGATTTTGCCGTTGTTGTCGATACGAGTGATTTGCATATTCAAGGGCAGGGCGGCGTCATTACAGGCTGGATCACGGTGAAGAGCAAGCAAACCTTTCACGACGCGACGAGAAGGAGCATGATCCATGCCGGAGGCAAGCTATTCGGCGCAAGCGCTATTGAGAAAATGGTGAAGTTGATTCAAGGGCTGCAGGATTTGGAGCGTCACTGGTCCGTAATTAAAAGTTATCCGGATTGTCCACCAGGAGCAAGTACGATCAATCCTGCCGTCATTGAAGGCGGTCGACATGCCGCGTTCATTGCCGATGAATGCCGATTATGGATCACCGTACATTTTTATCCGAATGAGACCCATGAACAAGTAGCCAAAGAAATCGAGGAGCATATCAGACTGGTGGCTGCTGGAGATGTATGGCTTAGAGACAATCCCCCTGAGTTTACATGGGGCGGGTCGTCGATGATTGAAGATCGCGGCGAAATCTTCCCTTCATTGGAGGTGGACCCGCAGCATGCCGCTGTTCGTGCGTTAATAGGGGCTCACGAGCGTATTTTGAACAGCCAGCCTATTGTTGATGTATCACCGACTGTCACCGATGGGGGCTGGTTTGGGGATGCTGGTATTCCCGCAGCTATTTATGGACCGGGCGATTTGGGCAATGCCCACTCCGTCAACGAGCAGGTATCGATCCAGCAGGTAGTAGATTTCACCAAAGTGATGCTTCAATTTATATACGAATGGGGACATACGAAGAAATAACCCTTTAAAGAAAAGAGGAAGCTGTCGATGACATTTTCAACCTACTTATATGAAAAGCTCCAGCATGTCTGGCGCCAAAATCATACTCATCCTTTTGTACAGGAGCTTGGGCAGGGAACGCTCCCCATCGAGAAGTTTCGCTTCTATATGGTTCAGGACTATTTGTATTTAATTGATTATGCGAAGCTATTTGCTCTGGGCGCTGTAAAAGCGAATGATATCGGGACGATGGGCAAGTTTGCTGCGCTGCTGAACTCCACGATGAATGAGGAGATGTCCTTGCATCGCGAATACGCGGCTCGTTTTGGGATTTCGCTAGACGAGCTGGAGCAAGCCGAACCCTCTCCCATCACGCTGGCTTACACACACTATATGCTGCACGCTGCGAACAATGGGTCATTGGCTGATCTGGTTGCGGCGCTGCTTCCGTGTATGTGGAGTTATTGGGAGATCGGGGTGGAGCTGAATCAAATACCAGGAGCGTCCGAGCATGAATGGTATGGAGAGTGGGTGCGGATGTACAGCTCAGAGGAATTTGGCGATTTGGCTCGCTGGTGCCTGGATCTGTTCGATCATTTGACAGAGGGTAAGCCGCAAGCAGAGCTGGATCGGCTGGAAATGATTTTCTTGAATACGACCCGCTATGAAACGCTGTTCTGGGATATGGCTTATCATCAGGAAACATGGCCAATTCGTTAAAATGAAGTAATGAACTGCAATTTGCTTGACCACCATATAGAAAAACAAGCCGGAAGAGGATGAACATACATGCTCTCTGGCTTGTTTGACGTTCTTATTTTACACGAGAAGATTTAATAAAGAGAGATACAACCAGACCCACGATGGCAAGAATGAGACCGAAAATGAAGGAATCTTGAACGCCTGCGGTTAATGCGGCGCTAATTGCTGCTGGATCAGCTGGATTTGCTACATGTTTCATATAACTGCTTTGGGACGCTGACATAATGGTAATGGCAACAGCCGTACCGATAGCTCCCGACACCTGCTGCAGTGTATTCATTGTAGCTGTCCCATCGGGATACAGCTCTTTGGGTAATTGATTCAGGCCATTGGTCTGAGCAGGCATCATCACCATGGACACACCGATAAAAAGAAAGGAGTGCAGCAAGATCACTGTTAGTATAGAAGTTTCAGTGTTGACGGTTGAAAGTATCCACAACATGACAATCATGATAGCAAAACCAGGAACAACCAGTCCCCGAGGTCCATATTTGTCAAAAATACGACCTGTTAATGGCGACATCAAACCATTTAATACGCCTCCTGGCAACAGCACAAGCCCTGCTGAGAATGCCGCTAAAGCCAGCCCCGTTTGCAAGTATAAGGGTAGCAGAATCATAGAAGATAAGATGATCATAAAAGTAATAAATACAGCTAATAAACCTAAAGTAAACATGGGATATTTAAAAACGCGCAAATCTATCATCGGCTTGCTCATTTTAAGCTGTCTCAACGAAAACAGGAGTAATGCGGCGAGACCTACAACGATAGTAGAAATCACGATACTGCTGCCCCAACCACTTTCACCTGCACTGCTGAAGCCGTACACAATGCCGCCAAAACCAATAGTAGATAAAATAATCGAAAGAACATCGATTTTGGGCTTGGTGATGGTCGATACATTTTGCATGTAGGTGATGCCAGATAATAACGCTATGACAAGAAACGGTAACGATACCCAGAAGATCCAATGCCAATTCAGATTCTCAATAATTAAACCGGAAACCGATGGACCAATAGCGGGTGCAAACATGATGACTAATCCCATCAGCCCCATGGTCGCTCCTCTTTTATGAATCGGAAAAATCAATAAGATCGTATTGAACATAAGAGGTAACAATAAACCGGTGCCGATGGCTTGAATAACACGGGCTAGCATGAGCATGCCAAAGCCCGGTGCTACTGCCGCGACGAGCGTTCCGATAATGGAGAAGACCAATGACGCTGTAAATAATTGACGAGTACTGAACCATTGAAGCAAGAGGCCAGAGACGGGAACCAGAATCCCCAAGGTCAGCAGATAACCTGTTGTCAGCCATTGTACCGTGGAAGAGCTAACCTGAAATACGTTGATTAAATCACCAAGTGCCATATTTAAAGCTGTCTCACTAAATAATCCTATGAACCCTGCAATTAAAAAGGAAATTAAAATAGGGGTTGTTCTAATGACTTGCTGCTGCTGTGATGCCAGTGTAGACATGCGATATTCCTCCAATAAAAGCTTTGATTGACCTGTGTTGATAGTATTTTCTGAAGCCGTATGCGGTATGAAATTATTTTATAGATAATAATAACGGTATTTGTTCAGCAATGGCCCGGAGAGGGGCACCGTTTGTGGCAGTTAATGAATAAACAATTCCGCCTTCTATTAAAGCGTTGATGACAATACTTAAATCCTTGGACTGCTTATCGCTGTAGCCTGCTCCTAATAATTTCTTAGTGTACATAGATTGCCACTCCTCAAAAGCAGAATGACAGGCTATTCGTATAGGCTCACTTGTTGAATGTTTTTCACCTGCTATCGTTCCGATGGACAAACCGGGAAATGCATTTGTTTTATCAAAAATCCCCTCGGACAATTGGTAAATATGAGTCTGAATCGCTTGTACAGGGTCTTCAATGCTTGTAAATACCTCTTGAATTTCGCCAATAACGATCTCTTTCGTATAATGAATTGCCGCAATAGCTAATTCTTCCTTGCCTTTGGGAAAATAATGATACAGTGACCCCTTAGGAATACCACTTTCCTCAATAATGTCATTAAGTCCTACACCATAGTAGCCATGTATTCGAAAAAGCCGAGAAGCGACTTCAATCAGAATGTCTCTGGAATTTTTTTTGTCTGCCATAGCTGAATCCTCCTCCTGAAATTATAACAACCGGTCTATTAGTAGGATAGGGGTATATCCCGGATTTGTCAACGTTCATTCACAAAACAAAGCGACCACTCCCGGTACAATACCGTAAAGTGATCGCCGCTGAACATGCCCTTATCATGCAGTCTAATCTTGAGGTCATTCCCTTTTCTTGCCTGAGGCAGTCAATACCCCTTCAAACATATCGATAATTTCCAGAAACCGTTCCGCTTCCCGGAAAACGTGATCCGCCAATAAGGGGTGGATGATACTTTTAATTTTACAAGCATAGATTAGATCTCTCGCCGTTTGTTTAAAATCGCGTAATGATTTCACGGAGACTCGATTCTGATCCAGAAATTGGGTTAAAAGAGGCTGCGTTTGCGATTGTGGCCGCATAGAGCTCAAATCCTGGGCCTGGAACAGCAATTGATCAAAATCCTGACTGAACTCGCGGGCCTGATCTACCAGCTTACGTTCGGATGGGTCAAGAAGATGTCCTATAAATTTGGCATGATCTGCCATGATTTTCAGGAAAAATACATTTTCATCAAGAATCGCATCCTGCAGCGGCTCCAGCTTGCCTTGATTCAGTTCTTCCAGACGATTTCTAAAATAATTCGCTTCCCGACTAACATGATCGACCAATAGGGGGAAGTTGTTTTGCCCGGGAAGCTGACAGGTCAATATCAGACCTAATATTTTTCTTTTGAACACCCATATATGCGAAACGGCTGTATGTACTTCCGTGTTGAATTGTCGTATAGAGGAAGGATCCGTATCCAAACCCAAAGCATGCGATTTGTGTTCAATGCCTTCAAACAATTTGTAAAAGTAATTCGCTTCATTAATAAGTTGAGTATCTTCGCAGCGAAAGCCCAATCTCAAGAAAAATGAATGTTCTTTCATGATGCGGGACCAAAAGCGAATTTCATCAATAGAACGTACGACAAAAGCATCCGGCACACGAATAACCTCCCTAGGTATATTTGTAATACCATATGCGAGGCGTTCATGATTATACATTATTTGGACGAAATGAAATGTCAGTATGTAGGAAGAAATTTGTGTGTCCGCCGTTTATTTAGGTATTTTGAAGCTGACGGTCGTACCTTGATCAACTGTGCTTTGAATTTGAAGTCCTGCACCATAAAGCTGCTTCAAGCGTTGATCGGTGTTGAACAAACCAATGCCGCTCTTTTTATCGTGGCGACCGTCGAGTAGTCCTCGCAGCTTCTGTTCATCCATACCGACACCGTTATCCATGATCGATATTTCAATATGGTCCGCAGCAGGGCGAATCCGAATCCGTACCGTGCCTCCGTTGGCACGTTGGAGTATACCGTGATTTAACGCATTTTCCACCAACGTCTGGATGGATAACGGAGGCAGCTTGGCATGAAGGTGTTGTTGAAGTTCCCAGACAACCTGCAGCCGTTCATCGAACCTTTCTTTTTCTATATATAAATAGGAACGGACAAGTTCAATCTCGTTATCCAGGGTAACCTCCCGTTCCAGGTTTTGCAGGCTGAAGCTGGAACGCATATAAGTCCCGAATACCTCAAGGAGAAGCCTCATTCTTTCCATGTCCAGATCACCAAGAGCAGAAATCGAATTTAACGTGTTGAACAAAAAATGCGGCTTGATCTGGGCGTGCAGCCATGCTGCTTCCACCCGAAGCTGTTCACCAATCGACTTTTTTAAATCCGTCAGGGCACGCACACGGGATTTTAATTCCAGTGCGTCCATCGGTTTGATTACATAATCATTGGCCCCTGCATGGAAACCTGTATAAATATCCTCTGAACGGCTTCGTGCGGTCAATAGCAGAATCGGCAGCTCTGATAAGGAGAAGCGCTCACGAATGAGACGCGACAATTCATAGCCAGACATATGCGGCATCATAATGTCGGTGATGACCAGATCCCAATGCTCACTTACAACACGTGCTATCGCTTCCTTGCCGCTAGTTAACGTGACGATATCATAATTTTCGATTTCCAGCATACTTTGAAGAATTTTGAGATTAAGTGGATCATCGTCCACAGCCAAGATGCGTTGTCTTATACCCGTGCCCACAGCTATCGGTTCAGGAGAATGCTGCGAAATCTCGCTCGCGACGGCTGTTTCTGAAATAACTTCTGAAGCCTCATAGACGGAGGTGGGGGCAGGGTGCTCTCTTAGAATTGCTTCCTGATGCTCTACCGGGTCGAACAGCGGCAGGGTAAAGGTGAATATGGAGCCTTGGGATGATGTCGTGCTGACGTGGATATTACCTCCGTGTAATTCTACCAGCTGCTTGCAAATATTGAGTCCAAGTCCGAGACCGCCGCCTACAGCTGTGATGCTGGAATCACCTTGCTCATATCGCTGAAAGATCCGCAGCCGTACCTCTTCATCCATACCCGTTCCTGTATCGGCAATATGAATGCTGGCCATTCCAGCCTCGACGTGAGCGGTAATGGTGACATAGCCTTCGTTTGTATATTTGATAGCATTGTGAACCAGATTAAATAAAATTTGGATAAGCCGATTCTCGTCGGCATAGACACTCGGGAACGGTTCCGGGATATTCAGAATGAGCTGAATCGGCTTACCCTCAGTCATAAATTGCAGCATATCGACAACACCCGAGGCCACGGAATGCAGGTCAATTCGGGTTCGCTGCAGATGAATCTTGTTCTCCTCAAGCCGATTCAAATCCAGCAGATCGTTCAGCAGGAAGGTCATACGACGACCTACATTGATCAGCAGCTCCATATTTCGCGTATTCGTGTCATTCATAGCTTTTCCATCGCTGTCCAGGACCGTTTGGGCGATATTAATGATGCCATGAAGCGGGTTGCGTAATTCATGAGACGTATTCGCCAGAAAATCATCCTTCAGCTTGTCGACTTTTTTGAGCTTGTCCGCAAGCTTCACAATTTCAATAGAATTCCGGAAAGACCGTTTGAACCAGTAAATCGCAAACCCGAGGAAGTTAAAAATCAGATCGAAGGGATAGTAGGTCATCTCGATCGAACCGGCATTTCGGGTAATTCCCCATACGATATTGGCAGTGATGCCTACGGCCCCCAGCAGTAAAAAGATGGCATCATTGTCCCCCTTAATTACTGCACGAAGCAGAATTCCTGGAACAATCAGATTAGAGAGTAATAAAATAACGGCGAGCAAAAACAACGTCTTAGTGATAGCTTCGGTATTAGCGCAAACAATAAATAAGCTGTAAAGACTGCAAAAATAGGGAAACCAGACAAAAACCTTCATTTTCGTATAATCAGGAAACAAATACTTCATAAATTGCACCAAGAATGCGGTAAGACCAATATAAGCTATAAAAAAAATTTTTAAAGACCAATCCTGTTGAATTGGCATCCAGATCAGCAGTAATCGGTCGTCATCAATAACAACACTAAGGATCGTAAACAGGTTTAATAGAGCAAAGTAGATCAATGCCTTTTGACGAGAGCCTATGAAATACAACAAGATGGCATATACCGCGTGCAGTAATAGAAAGACACACAGCAGAAGCTGCATGCTCATTGTAAATAGGGTTTCATGGTTGATGGCAGGCTGGAATCCAAATCGAATAGGCTGAACGATGCCTCCGGGACCAAAGCGGCTGGCATTGGATACCTGAATAACAACCTCGATCTCAGACGTATCCGGTGTGAAAAATACGGAGTAAGGGATGTCAACAGCCATATACGCATCAGGGTTTTCTGCAGGATGACCAGCGCTTCCGAGCAGTCGACCGTTCACGAACAGCTGAGAAGCTGTTTGGATTTTGGGGATTCGAATGCCATAGGATTGATCAATTGTGTGATTAGTCAAAATTCGCAGCCGATAAGTCCCGTAGTTAAATGAAGTATCCAGATCAAACTGAGGATTGTTATCCCAACTGGATGGCACTTGAATAAAGCCTCTTTCCTTAGAGGAAGGCTGCGCGTGAATTGAATTTGGATGTAAAAGCAGATTCGGATAAAATTCCCACTGACCGTTTAATGAAATCGTGTGCTCGGATGGCAGATCCCAATCTCGTAAGTCCAGCACCCCTGCTGTCACTTGAGGATGTTCGGGGGTCATATGGTAAACAAACCAAGTTAAGCGTAACCCGGTTAATACAATCAGGAAGATACCTATAAGGATGAGGATTTTTGTTTTTGACATAGTAATAAATATTTCGACACGGGTTGTATAAATCCTTCCTGGCCAGGAGCCAACCGAAAGCCCCTGGTTCTCCAAATTTCTGCATGATTTGTATTCAGGAGGGAGTATATTGGAAGTGCTACCGGCTGATTGTATGCTAATTGTATCCAATAGAAAAAATAGGTTGACTCACCGTAGGTTGAATGATAAGATTGTAAAAATTTATCTGAAAATATGTGATCAAAACTTTAAGAGGAGTGAGAAAAAGTGGCCAAGTACTACACGGAGCCTTCGCGTACGTTTACCGAGTATCTACTCATACCGAACTTGTCGACCAAGGATTGTACACCTGCAAATGTAAGCTTACAAACACCGCTCGTCAAATTCAAAAAGGGGGAGAAACCGGCAATCTCGCTGAATATCCCGTTTTCATCAGCAGTCATGCAGGCAGTATCGGATCATCATATGGCGGTTGCGTTGGCTCGGAGCGGCGGTATTTCGTTCATTTTTGGATCTCAGCCGATTGAAGAAGAAGCGGAAATGGTGCGTAAAGTCAAAGGCTATAAGGCTGGCTTTGTCGTCAGCCGATCGAACCTGACTCCCGAGCATACACTTGCCGATGTGCTCGATTTAAAAGAAAAAACAGGCCATTCAACTCTTGCTGTTACCGATGACGGAACTGCGAAGGGCAAGCTCTTGGGTATTGTGAAGGGCAGCGACTACCGGATTAGCCGCGACTCCCTGGAC
Source organism: Paenibacillus baimaensis (assembly GCF_025567575.1). NCBI lineage: Bacteria > Bacillati > Bacillota > Bacilli > Caryophanales > Paenibacillaceae > Paenibacillus > Paenibacillus baimaensis. Next base: position 105,278 of record NZ_JAOQIO010000069.1, read on the forward strand.
AAGCCGATCAGCCAATTCATGACGCCGTATTCTTCATTAATTTATGGCAGGCTGGGAATTACGCTGTCGGAAGCGAATGATCTGATCTGGGAGCATAAAATCAACTGTTTGCCGATTGTTGGCGATGACCAGCGTCTGGAATATTTGGTTTTCCGCAAAGACTATGAGGCGCACAAAGACCATCCGAATGAGCTATTGGATGCTAATAAAAGCTACATTGTAGGTGCGGGCATTAATACAAGGGATTATAAGGAAAGAGTACCGGCGCTTGTTGATGCTGGAGCTGACGTATTGGTCATTGATTCCTCCGATGGATACAGCGAATGGCAGCGGGATACGATTCAATATGTGAAAGCCAACTTTGATGTGAAAATCGGAGCCGGCAATGTTGTCGATCGTGAAGGCTTTCTTTATCTGGTCGAGTCGGGAGCCGACTTCGTGAAGATCGGAATTGGTGGCGGATCGATTTGTATTACACGGGAACAAAAAGGAATCGGGCGCGGTCAGGCATCCTCATTAATTGAGGTTACTGAAGCGCGGAACCAGTATTATGAAGAAACCGGTATTTATATCCCGATATGCTCTGATGGCGGAATTGTCCACGATTACCATATCACTTTGGCTTTGGCGATGGGCGCGGATTTTGTGATGATGGGCCGATATTTTGCGAGATTCGATGAAAGTCCAACCCGCAAGCTGAAAGTGAACAACAATTTCGTTAAGGAATTCTGGGGCGAAGGCTCCAATCGGGCACGCAACTGGGAAAGGTACGATTCTGGCGGCAAGAGCGGCTTGATGTTTGAAGAGGGTGTAGATTCGTACGTGCCCTATGCGGGCAGCCTACAGGAAAACCTGGAGAAAACGACCAGCAAAATCAAATCGACCATGTGTAATTGTGGTTCCAAATCGATTGCCGAGCTGCAGCGGGAAGCAAGAATCACGATTGTATCGGCAACCAGCCTTGTTGAAGGCGGAGCGCATGATGTGATACTGAAGGAAAGCGGCTTATCCGGAGAATAATGGATTCCATACAGGGACGTGTCTTCTGCGATTGTGGCAGGTCACGTCCTTTTCATTTTATTAAAATAGGAATGCAGCTTTTGAAAACCATAAGTGCTTTATATTCCGCGTAAGCGTGTTCCTTCGAAAGCATAAAAAGCCGGGGATGGATAAGCAGTATCAATCTGTAGATTTTCAAATAGTTCTGGCATGAGCTGCTTGGCTGTTTGGAGGTCAACCCAGCGCACTTCAGTAATGTCATTATCAGGATCCTGAATAAGCATGTCCCCACCCGTAATATTGGCAAAAAAGGTGAAGATCAGGACATGGCTTCCTGCATCTGCGAACACAATTTCTCTGACCGAGCTTAAGCCTGAAATGGCAATGTCATATCCGGTTTCCTCCTTGACCTCACGTATCGCCGCTTGCTCCAAGGTTTCCCCTTGTTCAACCGCCCCACCCGGAGGACTCCAATAGGTAGCGTTCCCTTTCATATTGTTAACCACCAGCAGCTGACCTTGTTCATTGTATATTAAAGCAGAAGCGACATCGACTCTTTTCACCCAAGCACCACCTGTACGAATTCAATTGATTTGATACATATATTACCACAAAAAATTAATAAATGGCAAACATACGTTCCTGTTTATGTGCTAGTCTGTTTAATCTTTTACAACCAGCCCCATCAGATTGGCAAATACGGCTGCTTGCTCACGGGAAATGATACAGCCTGGTAAATCCTCCAAGCCTACGCCTAATGAGCTGAATTGACAATTGCTGAGATCGATGCCGTCGAGCTTGGTGCCGGAATATTGTGCCAGATCGATAAGGCAGCTCTGAAACATCGTCTTGTGTAACGTGGAATTGTAAAAATCCGCACTGCGTAAGGAGCAGTCATCGAACAGCACCTGCTTGAAATTGGCAAAACGAAACGTCGCATAATCACCGAGACATTGATGGAATCGCACATTTCGAAGTGTAGCGCCAGTCAGATCCAGGCCGATGAGCTTACAGTTCCTAAACTCCGTTCTATGGATGGTCGCATCCTGAAAATTGACATTGGATAGATCGCAGCGTTCAAAAACAATATCAGTAAGCTCAAGTTCGGTCAGTGAAGTCTCGGTGAAAGTGACGTTATTCAAAATCATTTTATCAAAAGAGACTTTGCGAGCGGTACAATTATCGATAAAGCTATCTTGGACCTTTCCCAGCTCGATATTATCATAGGATTGCATATTAACAAGCGTAAGCTCCGGCAGGTGGGCCGGCAGCTTGGGTGCCTCGAGTGGTGCAGGTGTTTTTTTCTTGTTCACAGGTTTATTCATAGGATCTCCTTAGGTATCATATTCTCGCAGCTCGGCTTGTCTATTTTTGCGGTAGTGGGATGGGGTATGACCGATATGCTGTTTAAAAACACGAACAAAATAACTGATATTATCGAAGCCTGTATCGAGAGCGATAGCGGCTATTTGGTGGTCGCTCTGCTCCAGCTGTATGGCTGCTTGCCGGGTTCGGAAACGATTGACGTAATCAATAGCGCTTGTACGCATCATTTCACGAAAAAATCGGCAGAAGTGTCCTTCACTCATATTGGCTTGAACAGCAAGCTCCTTAAGTCGGATCGGCTCTTGGTAATGCTCGTGGATGTAATGGAGTACGGTTTTTAAGCGCTCCGTTTTCTCGCGGTTCATGTAGGCTTCTGTATCCTGAGCACGCTCGGCAGCATGTGAGAACAGCTCCGCAATAATAAGATACAGCCGAGCTTTGGTCGTCAGCTCGCGTAAGGGTTCTGCCTCCACATTGGAACGGATCATGTCCTGGAGCAGTATTAGCACGCCCTTTTCCCAATCGAGCTCGCCTTTTAACTGAATCGGTGGTGTATACTGACGATTAAGCAGGGGAGCGATGAACTTCTCCTGAATGGAATCATAGGTGGAGCTGGCTACAAAATCGCTGTGGAACACAAAAGCGTCAAAGCTGCAAGGACTCCCTTCTAGCGGAAACCCGGCATGAATCTCGCCACTCGGAATGAACACAGCTTGCCCTGAGCTCACCTCCATCATCTCGGTTCCTACCTGGAAGAGCGCTTGGCCGGATGTCACGATGAGGAACTCTAATTCCTCATGCCAATGGCAATCCAGAATCGGCTCTCCAGCCGCGTATTGCAGCTTATAGACACTAACGGGATACATGGGGTGTCCGTGAATACGATTTTCTTTCAACGTATCGCGGTTCATCTCGGCGACCTCCATTGAATATCAGGATACTGTTAGTATTCGTCATAATAGTAGAAGAATTCCTTCAATCATATCAATATTATAGAAGTATAGGAAGCTCGATAAATTAGAGTTCAATGTCTGGAGGGGACAATAATGAAGTTTACGGATGGTTATTGGCAAATCAGAGAAGGCGTAGAAGCGCATTATGCGGTAGAGGTGCGCGATATTCGTACAGATGCAGATTCAATTACGGTATATGCGGCAGATAAAAAGGTTCAGCGCAAGGGAGACACCCTGAATAGTCCCTTATTGACGCTGCGTTACAGCTCACCTATCCCTGATGTTATTCGTGTACAGATTGTGCACCATAAAGGCAAGGCAGTGAAGGGGCCAGCGTTTGAGCTCAATACCGGGGAAACGCATGTACAGCTTGAGAATAACGAGCAAGGAGCCAGTCTGTCCAGCGGTAAGCTCAAGGTCGATATTTCCCGAACCGATACGTGGAAAATCGATTACCATTATGCCGAGAAACGCCTAACGGGAAATGGAAACCGCACTTCCGCTTATATGCGGACGCCGGGGAACCGCGCTTATGTACGCGAGCAGCTTGAGCTGGGCATCGGTGAATATATTTATGGCTTGGGCGAAAGGTTCACTCCATTTGTGAAAAATGGCCAAACGGTCGATATCTGGAACGAGGATGGCGGCACGAGCAGCGAGCAGGCTTATAAAAATATCCCTTTTTATTTATCCAACCGCGGCTACGGCGTATTCGTTAACCATCCCGAAAAGGTATCGTTCGAGGTTGCATCGGAAAATGTATCGAAGGTGCAGTTCAGTGTGGAGGGAGAATCGCTTGACTATTTTATTATCGGTGGCGATACGCTCAAGGATGTATTGAACAACTATACGACCTTGACGGGCAAACCTGCATTACCACCAGCGTGGACATTTGGGCTCTGGCTGACGACTTCTTTCACGACCAGCTATGACGAGGAGACGGTCAATCATTTTATCGATGGGATGATCGAGCGTGAGGTGCCCTTGCATGTGTTCCATTTTGACTGCTTCTGGATGAAGGAATACCAATGGTGCGATTTTGAGTGGGATAAGGACGTATTTCCTGATCCAGAGGGCATGTTGAAGCGACTGAAGAGCAAGGGTTTGAAAATCTGTGCATGGATTAATCCGTATATCGCGCAAAAATCAGCCCTGTTCGATGAAGGGATGGAGCAAGGCTATCTGGTGAAGACCAAGGAAGGTGACGTCTGGCAGTGGGATAAGTGGCAGGCGGGCATGGGGCTTGTCGACTTCACCAATCCGGCTGCGGTCAAATGGTATCAGGGTAAGTTGAAACGGCTCGTCGATATGGGCGTGGACAGCTTCAAAACCGATTTCGGTGAGCGGATCCCAACGGATGTCGTTTATTATGACGGCTCTGATCCAATGAAAATGCACAACTATTATACGCAGCTTTATAATAAAGCGACTTTCGAGCTGCTGGAGCAATCACTGGGCAAGCATGAAGCAGCGGTATTTGCCCGTTCGGCGACAGCTGGCGGTCAGCAGTTCCCGGTTCATTGGGGCGGTGATTGCTCTGCGAATTATGCTTCGATGGCAGAGACACTGCGTGGTGGTCTGTCGCTAGGGCTGTGCGGTTTCGGTTTTTGGAGTCATGACATTAGCGGCTTTGAAAAAACGGCTCCACCTGATGTGTACAAACGCTGGGTCGCCTTTGGGCTGCTATCCTCACACAGTCGTTTGCACGGTAATGAATCGTATCGGGTGCCCTGGCTATTCGGGATTGAGGCGGTGGATGTGCTGCGTCATTTTACCCAGCTCAAATGCAGCTTAATGCCGTATTTGTACAGTGCTTCGGTAGAAGCAACGGTCCGAGGCTTGCCCGTGATGCGTGCGATGGTGCTTGAATTTCCTGAGGACCGGGCAGCACATCCACTCGATCTGCAATATATGTTAGGTGAGTCCTTGCTGGTCGCGCCGATCTTCAATGAAACGGGAGATGCTACCTATTATATACCGCGAGGAACCTGGACGAATTATTGGACCGGTGAAAGAAAAGAAGGCGGCAGCTGGATAACCGAGCGTCATGATTATTTCAGTTTACCATTATGGGTCAGACCGAACAGTATGATTGCCGTCGGCAGTAATCATTTGCGTCCGGATTATGATTATGCTGATCATGTTGTTGTACATGCTTTCGAGCTGCAGGATCAGAGCGCGGCAGAAGCAGCCATCTATAGCACACAGGGTGAACTGGAGCTGACCGTTAAGGCTGAACGAACGGGCTCAACGATTCATGTTCAGGTGATCGGTATTCATCATTCAACCAAACCTTGGAGTCTCATTCTGAGAGGGATTACAGAGGTTGACAATGTGTTGGGCGCGGATTGGAAAGCTACGGAGCAAGGCATTCTTGTGACACCAGGAGCAGGTACCTCATCAGCAATTACTATAGAGCTTTAGGCATAAATAAGCAGCTTGTCGAATAGGTATTGCGTATGGAAAGCAGCAGCGCCGTTAACCAGGAATGAATTCCTGACTAACGACGCTGTTTGCTGCGATAATGCTTATGATATACCTAACGGTTTCGCTTATGTTTTAGGTTCGTTTCTTACCCATTGAACGCATAATCAAGCTAACAATGAACACGAGCACGATCGCACCGATAAGCGCGGGTAGTAGAGCAAAACCGCCCATTACAGGTCCCCAGCTTCCGAGCAGCAAACCACCCAGCCATGCACCGACGAAACCTGCAATAATATTTCCAATGATACCACCTGGAATATCTCTACCCATGATGAGACCCGCTAACCAACCGATAATACCACCAACAATTAATGACCATAAAAAGCTCATTGTGTATTCCTCCTTTAATGTATGTTGCTTGACTTACTTGTTTACTTGCTTGCTTTTTATTAACCTTTCCAGATTGGTCTGAAACTATAAGCAGCAAAGCAAATTTTGTCGAATAAAGCTCTAAATCGGTTTGATCTCAAGGAATTGTGGGTAGTTTACACGACGATTTCAACAAATGTGATATGATCATGAATGTACGTATTTGCTTCTACAGTTGGAGAGGCAAATACAGATTTATCAAACAAAGGGAGCGGAATGCGATGATATTGGAGGTTGCTGTTTTACAAGTTAAACCAGGTTTAAGCAATGAATTCGAAAGCAATTTTAGAAAAGCATCCCGAATCATCTCCCAGATGAACGGCTACATCAGCCATGAATTGCAAAAATGTGTAGAAGTGGACAATAAATATATTTTGCAGGTCAAATGGGAGTTGCTGAAGGATCATACGGTAGGCTTCCGAACCTCACCAGCCTATGAGGAATGGAAGGCTTTATTGCATCATTTTTACGATCCATTTCCAGTTGTTGAGCATTATATTGATATTCCGCTGGGTTTAAATGAAGAACCGAATTGACAATGAGGAACTGTGAAAAACATGAATGGAATGGAGCGAAGCTGGTTGTCGAAGTATCATGAGCTGTTTATTGAACTAATATCGGATAACGCTGAAATGATGAACGATCTGTCGGTTGTCCGATCGCTTGAGCTGCCTCATGGGCACATTGCTGCGGGATATGTCCGTAATTATATTTGGGATTATTTGCACGGATACCATACACGGACACCGCTGAATGATATCGATGTGATTTATTATAATAAAGACGAGCTGGACGAAGAGGTCGAGAAAAAGCTGGAACAGCAGCTAAAACAAGCAACAGGAAACCCTCTCTGGTCCGTTAAAAACCAGGCCCGCATGCATATTCAGAACGGAAATAGGCCCTATCTTTCCATACAGGATGCGATTAGCTATTGGCCTGAGACGGCAACGGCTGTTGCGATTACTTTGGAAGCAGATAACCGAATATCCTATGTGTGTCCGCATGGTTTGGATGATATGTTTGAATGCAGGGTGAGGCAAAGCCCGTTGTTCAAGGATGAAGCCTATTATCAAAAGAGAGTGCGCGGCAAGCAGTGGGAAGCCATATGGCCGAAGCTTACGTTTATCGGACTATGACGGAAAACTACATAAGGAGGGCACGATGATCGTACCGAATGATATTTTTTCCCAATTAAATGAGCTGGTCGTTCGTGTCTCCGATGTGGATCACATCCGTCGATCTGAGCCATGGAGCCTGCAGTCGGAGATCCTTTCCTCTTATCAGGTCGTTTTTATACATAGAGGATCTGCAATTTTCAATATGGATGGAATTTCCACTCGTGTGGGACCGGGACATTTGTTATTTTTGGCAAAAGGACAAAAGGTTCAAGCCGCATCCGATTCCGCAGATCCATTGGCGATTTACAGGATCAGATTCAGTTATCAATCACCAATCCGCAAAACAGAAAAGGGGAACCTGTATCGGGAGGATGGTACGACCTTTCCTCTGGAAGGTGAATTTTATATACATAGTCAACCGCAGCTGCTCCATCTGTGCGAGCAGCTTCACCATAGTATGAGCGAATTGGAGCAAGGCCGCAGACACTATCGCCAAACTTGTCTGATACAGGAACTGTTGTACCTGGCTGCTTCAGAAATCGAAACGGGAGAGGAGCAGCAGCTGACGGCCGTAGAGCGGACAGTAGAGTACCTAAATCACAATTACATGCTGCCCATTCAACTCGATGCCTTATCGCGTCTTGCAGGCTTCAGCTCCAGCTACTACTCCCGTTTATTCAAGAAGCTCAAGGGAATCAGTCCAACCGCTTATATGACCATGCTGCGGATGAAGCGCGCGAAGGAGCTTCTGATAATTTCCCAAAGCTCCCTAACCGAAATTTCCAAGCATTTGGGATACAATGATGAATCGTATTTTAGCCGTGTATTCAAGAAGGAAACCGGCTATTCACCTGCCTATTATGTAAAGCTGCACCGCCAAAAAATTGTGATCATGAAGGGTACCTTTAATGGTGATCTGGTCGCACTGGGCGTCATTCCTTATGCATCGGTGCGGGTAGGCAGCAAGGGAGGGCCTTCTTTTGAGGGGAAGCTGGATCATGTACCCCGAATATCTGCGGATGGCAAGGCGTGCAAGGATGCTTTGATTCAGCTGCAGCCAGATATGATTGTATGTGACTCCCAGTGGGCCAAGTACAACAAAGATGCATTTCAGATCGCCCCGACAGCGGTTATACCTTACTGGGATATTCCTTGGCGAGAGAGGTTGAATCAAATTGCGGAGCTGGTAGGCAAGCGGAAGGAAGCGAAAGAATGGCTTCAGAATTACGACAGTCAGGCAGCACTGGCGAGTCGAACGCTCAAAAGCCTCATAGGGGAATCGACGGTCATCATTCTCAGAATCGTCTGCGGCAAGCTGAGAATATATGGAGTTGAGCGGAATATTGGCAGTGTGCTCTATCAGGATCTGAAATTAAATGCGCCTGCTGAGGTGAAGCAGATCAAATGGAGACGAACCATAACGCTAGAGCTGCTGAGTGAATTAAACGCTGACTATATGCTGCTGATGGTATCCTCGCATAAAGCCGATCAGAAGCTGCTGCGCAAGCTGCGAGCCAGTCAGGCGTGGAACAATTTGTCCGCGGTACGACGGGAGCAGTGCCTGGAGATTGAGCTTTATCCGTGGATCGATTACTCGGCGATGAGTCATAAGATGATGATTGATGCAGCAATCGGTTTATTTGTGAAGCCATGATGTCAGAATTGTCCAAGCTATTGAGCAAAAATGTTCATAGATTATTCGCAGCACCCCAGATATAATTTTATAGCGAGCAAATACACAGTCTCATTGATAATGATATTCATTATCTGCATGAAGCCTTGTTAATCATGATGATATCGATATGGGGGAATACTACTTTGTTTACTTTAAGAAAGTCGATGCTGGTTATGAGTATGGTTGGATTAGTGAGTGCATTCGTTCTGTCCGGTTGTGGGTCCACTCCGGCTGCGGGTACCAATAAAGAGAAAACGGGTGCAGCGGCATCTGCAGGCAGTACAGCCAATACGAACACAGCATCAAATCCGGCAGCGAGTCCGTCTGCAACAGAAAAAACGATCAAGCATGTATGGGGAGAAACGAAATTCAAAGAGGTTCCTCAAAAAATAGTTGTTCTCGATTTTGCCTATGTGGATATGGTAACAGCGCTTGATGTGAAGCCTGTAGCTTCTGTCGGTATTGGCGATTCCGGTTTTCCTGAATATTTGAATGGCAAGTTCAGTCCGCAAAATGTGGCGAATGCCGGTCAGGCCAAGCAGCCCAACCTGGAAATCATTAAGTCTGTGAAGCCTGATCTTATTATTGCGAGCCCGAACCGTCATGAAATGATCAAAAAACAGCTTGCCGAAATTGCTCCGACCGTCGCGTTGGATGATGGCAGCTATCAGTCGATTCTTGCTAACTTTACTTCACTGGCTGATGTACTTGGCAAGAAGGAGCAAGCGGACAAAGTCGTGAAAAGCATTGAAGGCAAGATCAAATCGGGTAAGGAAAAATTGACGAACAAGCCAAGCGTGCTCGTTGTTGGTGCGTTCGAGGATGATTCGACCGTATGGCTCAAAACCTCCTTCATTGGCTCATTGCTGAGCGAAGTAGGCACTAATTACTTGTTCGAAGGCAAAAAGGATTTGTCTGCTGCTGAAAGTAAAACAGACATTGCCAAGATCAATCTGGAGCGTTTGAACGAATACAACCCGGACTACCTGTTTCTATACGGAGAACCGAAAAAATGGGACAACAATCCACTCTATAAAAACTTAAAAGCGGTTAAAGAGAAAAAGGCACTTGAGGTTAGCCGTGATCTTTGGTCCAAAGGACGCGGGCCACTCGCTGCCGAGCTGATTCTGGATCAAGCTATACAAACCATGGCAGGCGGAAAATAAGATCAGGGGGTAGTTCACTGTGAATCGGCTGCAATCGAGCAGGAAGGGGCGGACTATGTCTGTCCCTTTTCTGTGTATCGGATTAATGACCCTGATGATGGTAGTTGGCATTATTGCCCTCACATCAGGTGTCAAAGGATTGGGTTGGCATAATCTCTCGGAATTGATGAGTCTGGAGCCATCCAATCTGCTTGTGTATAAGGTTTGGTACGTACGGCTGCCGCGTGCCGTGCTGGCTGTTATTGTGGGGGGCGGGCTGGCCGTAGCCGGATGCCTGCTGCAGGGGATCACACGGAATCCCTTGTCAGATCCCGAAATTATGGGGATTAATCAGGGTGCTGTGTTTTTTGTCGTGGCATCCCTGGCCTGGTTTGGATTGAAGGATGTAACGGCTACCATTCTGATAGCCGCCTTCCTGGGTGCGGCGGTTGGGGGTAGCATCGTCTATGGTTTGTCCCAGGTTTCTGGCTACACGGCCATAAGGCTGCTGCTGGCCGGGGTATCGGTCTCATTGTTCATGGGCGCGTTAACGACAGGACTTATTATTTTACATGATGAACGCTTGTCGGAAATTTTGTATTGGATGGCAGGCAAGCTGTCCGGGACGAACTGGACAGATATACAGTTAAGCTTGATCAGCATCGTTCCAGCTATGATTGCCAGTATGTTTCTGGCCAATCAATTCAACATATTCGTGCTTGGGGAGGATGCGGCGCGGGGGCTTGGACAGCACATTGTCTGGGTGCGCCGCGCAGCCTTTATTCTGGTTATTGTGCTTGTAGGGGGATCAGTTGCCTTGTGTGGGCCAATTGGATTCGTCGGATTGATGATCCCTCATATCGTTAGAGCGTGGGTTGGAACGGATTATCGGATATTGATCCCGATCTCGGCGCTGACAGGTGCCTGCCTTCTGCTGGTGGCTGATACAGCCGGACAGTGGATTCTGTACCCTACTGATACACCTGTAGGTATTATAACGGCGCTGCTCGGTACCCCGTTTTTTCTGTATTTGATGCGCCGCAAAAGGGAGGAGGGTTAAATGCTGAAGTTGAATCCTCTGCGGAGATTTATCATTACCATGATCGCAGGCTGCTTGCTGCTGCTGATCTTTGCTGTATTATCATTACGTCTTGGCGCCGTAGAAATTCCCTTCGAGCAGTTAATGGAGGAGCTGATCGCGCATTCTGGTGTGGTATACGATTATCGGATGCCACGTTTGCTCATTGCGATGCTGATCGGCATCAATATGTCATTATCCGGGTCGATCCTGCAAGGAGTGGCACGGAATCCGTTAGCCGCACCCGATTTGATGGGAATTACAGCAGGTGGAGGTCTCGTTACCGTGCTGATGATTCTGGCTGTGCCGAATTATTCGGCTGCTTCACTGCCGCTGTTCGCTTTTACCGGGGCGGTGTGCGCCAGTATGCTGGTATACGGTTTGGCTTACAAAAATGGAATTAGGCCGGAGCGCCTCATCCTCTGTGGAGTAGCCGTTAGCGGCGGTCTGCATGCATTGATTACACTGCTTGTTGTGAAATTTGCTCCGTCTGCGGCTCAGGCATTGATTTGGCTAAAAGGAAGCCTGTATGCCCGTTCCTGGGAGCATGTCGATATGATATGGCCGTGGACAGTGATTGGCGTCCTATTGGCGCTGATGAGTAGCCGGTATTTGAATACGTTGCTGTTAAGTGAAGAGACCGTTCGTGGGCTCGGAATGCGTATCGAAACGGCGCGGCTGTTCCTGATTGCCGTTGCTGTAGCTTTGGCGGCGAGTGTAGTTGCAGTCGCTGGTGCTATAGGCTTTATCGGCTTGATCATCCCGCATCTGGCCCGTCTGCTGGTAGGTTCGAATTTCCGATATGTCCTGCCGGTTTCCGCTTTGCTTGGTGCTGTACTGGTGAGCGCCGCCGATACGGTCGGGCGCATTATTATGCCACCGGTAGAAATCCCTGTCGGGATTATGATATCTTTGATTGGAGCCCCGTATTTCCTGTATTTGCTGCTGCGCATAAAGAAAAGGGTTTAACGATAGGCGCTGCCTGCAGGGGCTACATTGACGGTCGGATGAGAGGAGCGAACCCATGACGCAACGAACACTGGTGATCAGCGATATTCATGGCTGCTACGAGCCATTTAATCAGCTTTTGGATTTGATGAGCTACGAGCCCAAGGTGGACCAATTAATATTGCTTGGGGATTATGTCGATCGCGGTCCGCACAGCAAAGAGGTAGTCGAGCAGATTAGGAAGATGGTTCAGGATGATGACGTGATTGCGCTGCGTGGAAACCATGATCAGCGGTTCATCGATATCGTCCGGAATCAGGATCATCTGGTTAACTCCAAATTTGTTGACCATGGCGGTAAACAAACGATGATGAGTTATCTGAACATCGACACAATCGATTATGCAATGATCCATGAAGAGCTGGAGACGTTCAAGCAGTTGGTTCGCGCTGATCATGCGGCACATGTAGCCTTTCTGGAGAGCTTGCCCTATTATTACGAGGGACCTGCTCATATCTTCGTTCATGCGGGACTGGACCCGAAATATGTGGATTGGAAGAATCAGCCAACCCGAGAATTTATGTATATTAAGGACCCCTTTTTCAAAAACAAAACGGTGGTCAATAAAGTCGTGGTATTCGGACATACGAAAACGAAAGATATTCAAGGAACGCCGGACATTTGGTTTGGTGGCGACAAGATTGGTGTAGACGGTGGCTGTGCGTTCGGCATGCAGCTGAATGGCCTGGAGATCACAGATACCGACACGTATCGTACATTCAAGGTTCAGGCATAGACTATTAGCGCTGTTCTTGGCGTGCTTGTACACGTTTCTGTAGCTTGCATGAATTCGTTGTCTATGAGTCCCTTTGTTCCTTTCCTCCGTGTGGCCTGGAGGCAACGCCCTTGAACTTGAAGTCGGAGGGGGGGCGGCCATATTGCTCCTTAAACTGTCGACTGAACAAATAAATATTGCCATAGCCAAGCGCCTCTGCAACCTGGGAAACATTCATAGAGGTCTCCTGCAAGAGATGGAGCGCCCGTTCCAGCCTTGCCTCAGTCATATAATGCTTCAAGGACATCCCCATATTTCGCTTGAACAGCTTGTTCAAATATTCAGGGGACATGCTGACTTGGTCAGCCAGCTCCTGATGACTGATCCGGTAACCCGGCACATCCTTGATAAGGGCAACGACACGCGAAAGCAGTTGTCCGTGCTTATCCTCCCTCAGTCGGGTTTCCGGAACATTCGCCTGGCTGCGGAGCAGTTGAAACCACAGCTGCTTCATAATCAGATCAAACTCCAATTCTTTCCACACGAATTTCCGTTCTTCCAGCTCCATAATCCGATTCAGCATCGTTTCAAAAGCATACGTTTCCGTGATAACGGTATGCCGCTCAGGTATATACGCACGGCTTGCATCTTCTTCATCGGGAGGGGCGTATTGAAAGTGAATAAATATGACCTGCAGCCGATCCTCGGACAGCTGTGTCGCTTGAGGACTGTCCCCAGGGCGAACGAGAAAGCAGCTGCCCTTACGGATTGGATAAGACTGTCCTTGAATACGCATTTCGCCTCTGCCTGAAAGTGCATACCACAAATCATAGTCATGCAAAGGCGGTGGATTCCAGTTCCAGCCTTCCTCACAGCGTGCTTTTCCACTATTACCAGATCGGGTAAAAATAATTTGTTCTTGAAGCTTGTTGATATCCATGGAATCTCCGCCATCCCGTCCAAGGTTCATTGTAGAATCGTTCTCCACTTATTATAGCAAAATGTTAGGCGACATGACTGCTTATGACGCTAAGCCTGCATGTTATTGACGACATCGAGGCAGATGAGTAACGCGAACTCAGTTCTTCAGCATAAAGAAGCCTCCCAAACCACGTCTACTCTGTGATTTAGGAGGCTTTGTGCTTTGTAGTTATTCAAATCATTCCATTGATATTGAATGTGTCAGACTCACTATTGTCCACTCAGCACTCGGCTTTGGTCATCTCATTCGTAAACCAGCGTTTGTATTCCTTCGGGGACATCTTGACAGCCGTTTCAGGTGCATAATGAAATTGCAGGGAGCGTCTGCGTTTCTCCGAGAAATTCGGTGGTGTACCGTGAAGCGTCATCCCGTGAAATATAAGAACACCGCCGGGTGCAAGCGGAACGATGACATCCTGCTCAACCCGTACACTGGTGTCGCACACCTGCCAATCACGAACGGCATAATGGGGAACCGGACCTTCCATATGTGAGCGCGGGATCACGTGCATACAGCCGTTATCGGCTCCTGCAGGGTCAAGTGCAATCCATACGCCTATGACCGGTTTCTCATAAGTCAGATTGCCGTAGGCCATATCCTGATGCCAAGGCTTCTCGGCGCCGCCATGTGGAGGTTTCAATATTCCCTGCTGCTGCACAAGCTTAGGGGTGTCAGTGAATAGGCTGCTCAGCAATTGCATCATACCCTCATGGTAGGCAAGATGATGCAGACGCGGATCATGCTCGACAAAACGTTCGATTTTGCGAATCGCCAGCTCCTTCTCAAAGTCATTTTTCAGTTGATCGCGCGGCTTGACGAACTGCAGTTGGGGTCCCTTCACACGCTCCAAAATAATGTCCATGATTGCTTCGAGCGATGTGTTGACTTCTTCCTGATTGAAAACGTTATCAACTACCATATAACCCTGCTTCCAAAAATCGGCAATGTCAGCCTCGGTTACATTTGCCAGCGAATCGATATGATTGGTTGCGGGATTGTCATAACGATACATTGTGGCATTGATACGTTCAGCAAGTGCGACTTCTTCTTCTGTTGCATAATTATAAAGCGCTGGTACGGTTTCCATGTCGCTCACCTCTTATTTGTATTTGATAGTTGTATCTTAGCACCTGCGCATGTCCGCTTTGAATGCATTGAAACTGATAATCTTTATACTGAAACGGACAAATGAAATAAACTCAAAAATTTGCAAGGTGATTTGTACCGATTTGCAAGATTTTTTTAATGCATTCAAGAAACTGCGGGGCTATAGTAAGGTCTGGAACCGAGCACATCACAGGCTGATGGCTCCCCAAACGGCTGTTTCAATTTCATAAACGTAGGAGCGTGATACCCATTTCATCACCAACACACACGAGCGCTCAGCTGGGAGAGCGACCCCGACAGACTTGGCTTAGCCTGATCGGCCAGACGCTAAGACGTGACTTATTTTTGTATTTGCTGATACTGCCAGGTATCCTCTACTTCCTGATTTTCAAGTACATTCCGATGTGGGGAGTATTAATTGCCTTTCAGGATTACTCGCCTTATCTCGGGTTTCTGCATAGCGACTGGGTCGGGTTAGAGCATTTTGATCGGCTGTTTGCTAATAAGGATTTTTACCGGATTTTCCGTAACACGATGGTCATTAGCCTGCTGAATCTGGTGTTTTTCTTTCCGCTACCGATTGTGCTGTCGCTGCTGATGAACGAAATACGCCGGGAATGGTTTAAGAAAACGATTCAATCCATCGTGTATTTGCCACATTTTCTATCTTGGGTCATCATTGTCGGAATCAGCTTTCTGATGCTGTCCAAGACGGAAGGGGTCATCAATCATCTGCTCGAATATATCGGTCTGAACCGGATTGATTTTTTGACAGAGCCGGACTACTTTTGGGCTTTGCTGACACTGCAATCGATCTGGAAGGAGGTTGGCTGGGGGACGGTCATATTTCTCGCGGCGATTGCCGGGGTGGATACGCAGCTGTATGAAGCCGCCCGGATGGATGGTGCAGGCCGGCTGCGCCAAATGTGGCATGTCACGCTGCCTGCGATTCGCAATGTGATCATTATTCTGCTTATACTGCGGATTGGTCACATTATGGATGTTGGTTTTGAGCAAATTTACCTGATGATGAATGGGGCTGTATCCGAGGTGGCCGAGGTGTTCGATACGTATGTGTATCGAGTGGGTGTGCTGCAAGGGGAGTTCAGCTACAGCACCGCTGTCGGACTGTTTAAATCCGTTATTGGACTTGTGCTGGTCATCGGCGCTAACAAATTAGCGAAAAAATTCGGAGAGGAGGGCGTCTATTGATGAACACTAAGATAAAGTCAAGCTTCTCTGAGCGCGCGTTTCAAACGGGGATTATCGTCGTGCTGTCCCTGGTTGGATTGCTTTGTCTGTTTCCCTTCTATTACATTGTCGTTGTGTCATTTGCAACACCGGCAGAGTTCAGGCTGGGCGGGCTGCTGCTGTTTCCGAAGGCGTGGACGTTAATATCGTATGAGTATATTTTATCGACCAAGGCTTTTGTCAAATCGGCAGGTATTAGCGGCTTTCTGGCGATTGTCGGTACGGTAGCGAGCCTGATTGCCACCTCCACACTGTCTTACGGCTTGTCCCGTAGAAGGCTGAAGGGGCGCAAGCTGCTGATGTTGATGATATTGCTGACGACATTGTTCAATCCCGGCATCATTCCCGGCTATCTGGTGGTGAAGGAACTGGGTATGATCAACAGCATCTCTTCACTGATTATTCCGGTTCTGACCAATGGCTGGTATGTGCTGTTGATGAAAGGATTTTTTGATTCGATCCCGCCAAGTCTGGACGAAGCGGCACACATTGACGGCTGTAACGATATTAGCGTCTGGTTCCGAATTATTTTACCGCTGTCTCTGCCTTCGCTGGCTGCCTTTGGACTGTTTTACGCAGTGGGCTATTGGAACACGTTTTTCACTGCTGTGCTGTATATCAACAACCACGAGCGGTGGCCGCTGCAAATTTTATTGCAAAATATGCTAATCGATTCCTCTACCGCCATGGGTGTGAATGCGCTCGTCGAGACAGGTATGCAGAATATTCCGTCGGAAACGAAAAAAATGGCTGCTGTTGTCATCTCCACGTTACCTATTCTTGTGGTGTACCCATTCCTGCAAAAGCATTTTGCCAAAGGAGCTATGGTCGGCTCTGTGAAGGAATGAAACATAAATGTTTGTAAGGCTAATGAATTGCATGAAAAAAAGGGAGGCATTACCATGATCAACAAGCAAGCTGCTCGCTGGAAGAAAGGCACTCTCACTGCCTTCATGCTGAGCGCCGTCATGACCGTATCTGCGTGTGGAGGCAATGAAGCTGCGAAGGAAGCCCCTGGCGCATCGGCCACAAGCGATAGCAAGCCGCTGGAAATCAGCATCCTATCCATCTTTTATCAAAAGGAACCACCAGCTGTCGACAATGCCATCTTGAAGGAGGCTGAGAAGCGGACGAACACCAAGCTGAATATTACCTGGGTTACTCCGAATAACTTTGGAGAAAAGGTCAATGTCACGCTGGCCTCTGGTGATCTGCCGGATTTGATGCTTGTGACCGATACGGGCAATGCCGCATTTCGCAGCATGGCCAAGCAGGGAGCCTTCTGGGATCTGACGACGATGATCAAGCAGTATCCGAACCTGTCGAGATTCCCGGATATTACTTACAAAAACCTGATGATTGAAGGGAAATTGTACGGTATTCCACGGGTACGTCCAACTGAAGGCAACGCACATCCATTGGTTCGCGCCGATTGGCTGAAAAAACTGAACCTGACAATGCCGCAAACACCAGATGAGCTGTACAGTGTGATGAAAGCTTTTAAGGAAAATGCGCCTGACGGTCAGAAGGATACGATCGGATTGTCCGGTTATGTGAACCAGAATGATATGGGTCAATTTGGTTTTATCGAGAGCGTGTTCACGGGCGCCAGCGGCAAATACAAGGTGAAGGGTGACAAACTTATCGATGTAACGCTTGAACCGGAGATGCGCAAATCGCTGGAATGGTTCCAGAACGCCTTTAAAGACGGTTTGATTCCGCAGGATTTTGCTCTGCTCAAGCATAATCAGGCCAAGGATTTGGTGATTGCCGGCAAAGCGGGAATTTTCCCGGATAAGCCGAATCAGGAGCCGCTGTTCATTAAAGAGATCAGCACGATGAACCCGAACGCCAAGCCGGATATGGAATGGGCTCCATACATGACAGGTCCACAAGGGAAATATGCCTCTAAGGGTACTGGAGTTTTCGGCATGTTCGTCATTCCCAAAAAAGTGCCGGAGGCCAAGGTCAAGAAGCTGCTGGAATTCATGAACTATGGTACGTCGGACGAAGGTCATGAACTGGCCAGCTATGGATTGAAGGATATTAATTTTAAGCTACAGGATGGGAATTATGTGGTGACGGAAGCGACCTTGAACGACCCGAGCTATCAATTCCTGCAAAATATTTTTATGAAATACGATAAATATGCAAGTGTCGCTACAGCCGGTCTGACCCCTGAGCAAATCACGCGGGACAAGAAGCTGATAGATATTTCCGAGCCGGTGAGCATTCCGAGTCCGACCTCAAGTCTAATATCGGAAACAAATAACAAGCTGGGCAGTGATTTCAATAAGAAAATTCAGGATATGAAAACGAAGGTCATGATGAATAAAGCGACGCTTGCCGACTGGGATACTTTCGTAAATGAGCTGAAAGCTGACAAAAACTACATGAAAATACTGGATGAGTATAATGAAGCATACCGTGCGAATAGCGGGGCCAAGTAGATCTGGTTCATTCGAAGTTAATTGCAAGTGTGGATTGGAAGTGTAGATTAAAAGCTTAAAAATGAAATTGAATTCAGGTGAGGTGCCCTCTGCAGAAAGCTGCGGTGGGGGGTGCCTTTCTTTGTCGGGGAGATCCGAGTTACGCTATAATGGAATGTACATGAAGGGGGTGACGGCTTGCAGCGGTGGTGGTCTACAATCACAGGGTGGCGATGGAAGGAAGAAAAAGGCGATTATTTTCGCAAAAGCCTGATCCTTGTGCTGCTGATTACAAGCGTACCCTCCATATTTATAGCTATCTCCAATTACGTGATCGGAATTGGTCAAATAGAAAAGGAGCTGTTTCGCACCCATCAAATCAAATTTGAGCAGTTCTCGGATACGATGAACAAGCAGTTCGATCAAATTGCACTCGTGATGAGCCGGTGGTCAACGAATTCCTTGTATGGCGATCATTTGGACGATCTCGTGTTTATCGATAATATTGACCGCATGCATGAGATCATGCAGTCACTGCTCGTGGTTGGTGGCTCAAACGTGCTGATCGATGAGGCTCAGTTGTTTTTGACACGTCAAAGGGCTGTGCTCGCATCAGATGGTATCCGGTATTTGAATACGGAGCAGCTGAAGCCTTATATGTCCGTATTGAACCACAGGGAAGGGCTTTTTTTCGCCTATGGGCTGCCGATAACTTCCGTATCGCAAAAAGGAACCGCTCCTGTTTCCGTCATTTTCAAGCTGCCATGGCACTCAGAGCTGCCGTTTGGCGCTTTTGTGTTGAATTTGAACAAAACGGAAATGGAGCAGATGATCCGCCATATTCATACGGATGAGAAGGGTACAGCCGCATTTCTGATGCGTAAATCCGGTGAATGGGTCGTTCCTCCGCGGCCAGAGGAAGCAGCGCTTTCCTTGCAGCTGAAAGAGGTTGTGCTGAACCGTCAAGGCAGTATGGAAGCTTTTCCGTACAAATGGAACGGGGAAAGCTACATGGTTTCGTATGGAGAAGTGACCAAGGCTGAATGGCTCTATGTAACGGCGACACCGATGTCGGAGCTGACCAAGCCTGTCTTTGACACCTCCAGGCTCATTCTGGCAAGCAGTGCTATTGGCGTTCTGGCAGCGCTAATCCTGGCATGGTTCGCTTCGAAGCGGCTCTACCGACCGATTGGAAGGCTCGTGCAATTGTTCCAAACCGACCGCTTGCTTCAGGAAGACAGCGTGAAGCATGAGATCGAGTTTATCGAGCAGCAGTGGAAATCTTTAACCCGGGAGAGCCAGACACTGCAGGAGCGGTTAAAGCTGTCGATTCCTTCTTTACGCGAAGGCTTTCTGCTGCAGCTTGTACAGGGACATCTATACGCACTTGATGAAGTCTCGCTTCGAGAGCGAATGAGCAAGCTTGGCTGGGAGGTCAAGGACAAGTTTTTTTTGATGCTTCTGATCCAGTTGTCCGGCTTAAATGAACAGCTCACACGCTTTAAGGAGGACGATCAGCAGCTGATCAGCTTCGCTGCGGCGAATATCGCCGAGGAGCAGGCTTCTGTACGAATTCCAGATGCGCATGTCATTAATTTTCAGGATTTGTCCATTGGACTGTTATGTATGCTGCCTCAGGAGAGGAGCCGGGAGGAAAGTCGGCGCGAGCTGTATGGGCTTGCCCAGGAATTGATACCAACACTCGGCAAAATGCTGGGCTTGCAGGTAACGGTGATGATCTGCCGGTTAACCGATCAGGCGGGAGATATTCCAGAGCTGCTGGAGCAAGCGCGACAGGCTGCCAGGTATCGCGATTTGCAGGTCAGCGAGCAAATTATCGACATGGAGGATTTTGCTCCCAGTCCGCAGCCGGTGGCTCATTATCCTTTTACGCAAGAGAAGGAGCTTATTCATGTGCTGCGGCTCGGTTTGGCTGAAGAAGCCTATACGAAATTTAACGAGTTTATGCGTGAGGTTCAACTGCATGCAGACAGAGAGATTATGGTTCAGCAGGCATTGTTTCAATTGGTCGGCAGTATGCGCCATATACTGATTGAGTTAGGTTTTACCCGTCATGCGCTGTTTACAGAAGGACATCTGGTTGAGGAACTGATCGCGATCCATGAGCCTGCGGTGATGGAACGGTGGTTCAGGCAGCGTATGATGATGCCTTATCTGGATGAATACCGGCACACGCAGAATTTGCAGTCGCGGCATCTGATTGAGCGTGCGATGGAGCTGCTGCAGGCTCACTATATGGAAGATCTGTCGTTAGAAGAATGCGCCGATCGTTTGTCAACCAGCCCGTATACTTTAAGTCGTTCCTTCAAACAGGTTGCTGGTCTTAACTACGTCGATTATATAATGAATGTGCGGATAGACAAGGCCAAGGAGCTTTTAATGAGTACGCAGTTAAAAATTAGCGAGATCGCCGAGCAGGTCGGCTATCAGCACTCGTATTTTAATAAAATCTTCAAGGGAGCGGTCGGTTCGACGCCGACCCAGTATCGGGAGCAATTTCGCAATCGGAAGTAACGAATACACTGCATAATAAGGAGAATTGAATGATGATCCGTTTATTTGAAACGAATCAGCTTCGTCAAGTAACGGAGCTTGAGGGTATGTGGGATTTTGCCGTGATCGAACAGGCTGCACAGGGTAGCAATGATAACACGGATAGCCCCAGCAGTATGGTGGCTGGCAGCGATACCATCACAACAGCGGAGCCTGATTACGGTTATCGGCTGCCGGTCCCTGGCTGCTGGGAGCAGCATCCCGAGCTGTTAACCTATCGGGGTAAGGGCTTGTATCGGAGGAGAATCGTCATCGCCAAGGAAGCCGCTGCATTGCGTTTTGTATTCAAGGGAGTAAGCCATACCGCGCGTGTATTTTTTGACGGCAAGCTGATTGCTGCGCATTATAATGCGTATACAGCATTCGCTGCAGTGGTACGGCATGTGATGCCAGGGGAGCACACGCTTACGATAGAGGTGGATAACAGCTTTCATGAAGGTTCTGCCCTCCACATCCCGAATGACTATTACACATATGGCGGTTTGATTCGGCCTGTGGTGATGGAAACGATTAACGAGCTGTACATCGAGCGGATCGGTTTTATCCCACAGCTTCAGCATGGAGAGTGGAGCGCACGCATAGAGGTGGCAGTCCGCAACGTATCGGTTGTGGAGCAAAGCTTTCAGCTTCGCGGCGAGCTGGCAGGCCAGCAATTGCAATGGGATACGGCGAGCATTCAGCCAGGAGCCGAGCTGGTTGTTGTGGGAAGCTTCCAAGTGCCGGATGCCAAAGCTTGGTCGGCTCGTCATCCGCAGCTGTATGCATTAAGCTGCCAGCTGTTCGCTAGTAATGGCGAGCCTGTTGAAGGCTTAACGGCTGTTGACGATCTGATTGAGCGAGTGGGTTTTCGAACGGTCACTACGCTTGAAGGACGTATTCAAGTCAATGGCGAGGATATTGTACTGAAAGGCTTCAATCGGCATGAAGATCATCCAATTGTCGGAGCGGCTTTTCCTTTGGCATTGATGGTGAAGGATCTGGACCTGATGGCGGATATGGGCGCGAACTGTGTCCGTACCAGTCATTATCCGAATGATGAGCGGTTTTTGGATTTGTGTGACGAAAGGGGCTTCTATGTCTGGGAAGAGAATCATGCCCGAGGCTTAAGCTTGGAGCGGATGCAAAATCCACATTTCATTGAGCAGTGTGCGATGGTGAACAAGGAAATGGTCGAGGGTCACCAGAACCACCCCGCTATCATCATCTGGGCCATTCTGAATGAGTGCGCGAGCGATACGGAGGAGGGCAGAGCCCATTATAAGCGACAGTTGGAGCAGATTCGTAAGATGGATGGAAGCCGGCCGCTGACCTTTGCTTCGCACCATCGGGAGAAGGAGCTGTGCTTTGATCTGGCCGATATCGTTTCCTTCAATTTGTATCCAGGCTGGTACGGAGCTGAAGATCCAGGTGAGCTGTGTGACAGAGCGAGAGGCTGGGCAGATGCAGCAGGAGGACTTGGTAAGCCGATGATTATGAGCGAGTTTGGTGGCGATGGCTTTTATGGTTATCGATCTCCATCCCGAGTGAAGGGTACTGAGGAACGACAGGCCGACATTATTGACAGCAATCTGCAGGCTTACGGCGAACGCGATTATATATCGGGTATGTTGATTTGGCAGTTCTGCGACTGCCGCGTTAGCGAAGAGGGCTCGTGGGCCATCTGGCGCGCACAGACGAAGAACAGCAAGGGCATTGTGGACGAATACCGCCGACCAAAGCTGGCTTACGAAATTGTCCGGAAGCATTTTAAGAAGATCAGCACGACAAGAGATTAACGATCCCAATCATTAACCATCTAAATCATAAATATCCGACAACCTTTTGTTCATTCCCTTTGAGGAATGCAAAAAGTTATTTGGTGTGAAAAGAGTGCAAACGGTACGGGATATGTATATTTCCGGGCGGTTTGAATGATGATAAGCAAAGCCGATTTGCCCTATCGGAACTCTGAGATCACTCGAAAAGGCGGAATTCACTTGAATCATACGAAGAAACTCGAACTCGCGGCTGTGGCATCGATTCCGATTATTATGACATTGGCCAATTCCATGCTGATCCCTTTGCTGCCGATCATGGAGAAAAAGCTGGGGATTTCCTCCGTTCAATCGAGTTTGATTATTACCGTTTATGCGGCAATTGCGATTATATGCATTCCTATAGCCGGTTATTTGTCTGATCGCTTCGGACGAAAAAAAATTATTATACCGAGTCTGATTCTCGCTGCGATTGGAGGGGGCATATCGGGTTCGGGTGCTTGGTTAATGGATGGTATGGCTGCCTATTGGGTCATACTGGCGGGTAGATTCGTACAGGGGATTGGAGCCGCCGGTGCCTTTCCTATCGTGATACCGCTCGTGGGGGACATGTTCCAAAGCGAGGAGGAGGTTACAAGCGGATTGGGCATCGTAGAGACCTCGAATACATTCGGGAAGGTGCTCAGTCCTATACTGGGTTCTGCGTTGGCTCTGCTGGTCTGGTTTCTGCCTTTTCTTATTATTCCCTTCTTCTGTCTGATCTCGATTCTGGCGGTAGCTTTTCTGATCAAGGTCCCCGGCAATAAGCAGGGGGAAAAGGTGACGCTAAAAGCCTTTATTACTTCAATCAAACAAATTCTGCAGCAAAAGGGACGTTGGCTATATGCCATATTTGGCATTGGCGGAATCGGTATGTATATTTTGTTCGGATTTTTATTTTACCTGTCTACCATACTGGAAGAACAATACCACATTGAAGGGATACGGAAGGGCTTGCTGCTGGCGATTCCGCTGACAGCCGTCTGCTTATTTTCCTATGTGACAGGCAAGCTGGTAGGGGAGAACAAGCAGCGGATGAAATGGTTTACCTTCACAGGGCTCGTTATTGTGACTGCAGCTATGCTGGTATGTGGATGGGTGCCTACCAAGGCATTGCTGCTGCTGCTTTCCCTACTATTCGCCGCCGGACTTGGTATTGGGGCGGCCTTGCCTTGTCTGGATGCGCTGATTACGGAAGGCATCGATAAAAAGCAGCGCGGCACGATTACTTCACTTTACAGCAGTATGCGATTTATAGGCGTTGCGGCTGGTCCACCGGTCACTTCCCTGCTCCTGGGTAAAGAGCCCTTATTATTCTATACATTTGCCGCTATCGCAGGGGTGGGCGGATTATGTGCATTGCTTGCGATTAAGCCCAAATCGTCATCGACGGGTTAAAGAGTAACTGATGGATAACTCAGTTACTCTTATTTTGGACTCCGGTTGATGTATCTGTGCTCATTTTGAGCAAAAATTGCTTTGGCGTACAGCCATTAAATCGCTTGAACATTTCATAGAAATGAGCCATGTTCTCGATTCCGATTGATTCAGCAATTTCCGTAATCGTCATGGAGCTGGTGAGAAGCAGCTGTTCGGCACGAGAAATCCGTTTTCGGTTAACATATTCGGTAAATGTAAGGCTCATTGTTTTTTTGAAAAACTTGGAAAAATAGGAGTAGCTCATATTCGCCAGCTTGCTCACTTCCTCCATATCGATCTTTTCGCATAAATGCTGGTCCACATGCTCAAGTATGGGTCGCAATAAGAGGGTGCCGTCCGCGATATTACCTTTCAGCAAATTTCTGTGGTCTCCCCGCAGCATCGTCAGCAATATGTGGCGGATATAAATGCTGGTTGCGATCTCATAGCCTTTGTCGCGTCCCATCATTTCTTCATGAATGCGGAGAATGAAGCCGGCTACTTCTTCTCTAAGATGCTGGTCTTCACGAAACATCTCGTTTAGCGTTTCGAGAGGCTGGTGGATTTCAGAGAAATGCGGATAATACATCATCATTGTAGGATCAAAATAAGGCTGCAAATCTACATGAAGCACGATATAGACGAGATCTTCATCACTGAGCTTGTTGCCCCAGTGCAGCTGGGAGGAGCCAATGACCATAATATCGCCTGGATTCAGGATATATCGATTAGTAAGCGTATGCATACCATGAATACCTGAACGTACATAAATAAATTCGACTTCTGGATGATGGTGCCAGGTTAAGTTAATAGGAGGGGTGACGGCAACGCTGCCGCTCGAAGTAAACTCCCAGACTTTGATATGTAGAAGAGGATTCTGGTAATGAATCGGTTCTTTATAAATGTTCATTAAATCTCTCCTGTATGGCTACCAGCCGACAAATTAGGATAGTAATTCAGCAAAAGCGGTCATACAAGTCACCTTCATCTAGTTGTATCTTGAATGTAGAACTATTATACAACAATCAGAGAAGAGGGATACATATGAAAGTCGCTGTAGTTGGTTGTGGAGGCATGGGAAACATACATGCTGAATGCTATGCGAACATATCCGGAGTCACGGTTACAGGTGTTTGCGACATGTTGGAAGAACGGGCACAGCAATTGGCTGCCAAGGTGGGTACCAAAGCTTATGTGTCTCTTGCCGATATGTTGGCACACAGCGATTGTGAAATCGTGAGTATTACGCTTCCGAGCTATTTGCATAAATCGGCTGTAATTGAGGCGGCTAAAGCTGGTAAACATGTGATTTGTGAAAAACCGATTGCGCTCCATCTGGAGGACGCTGCAGAAATGATTGAGGCCTGCAGACGTCATAACGTCAGGCTGTTCGTCGGACATGTTGTCCGCTTTTTTTCGGAATATGTTCAGATGAAGCAGCAGATTGATGATGGCTCGATTGGTCGGCTTGGCGTTGCACATGCGAAGCGGATAGGCGTACATCCCGGTGACATTCGTCCTTGGTATCGGGAGGATGACAAAAGCGGTGGTGTGGTATTGGATTTAATGGTACACGATATCGATTACATGCGCTGGGTTGCAGGTGAAGTCCGCTCGGTGTTCGCGCAGCACAAGCATAATGATCAAGTGGACTATGCAACGGCAACGCTTGTATTCGAAAGCGAGGCTGTCGCTAATCTGGAAGCGTATTGGGGATATCCGGGAGCGTTCACAACAGCAGTTGAGTTTGCCGGAAGCGGCGGTGTCATCCGCAGTGACAGATCGACCTCCAAATCGCTGCAAGTACGTAAACCGGCTGCTTCGTTAAGCAAGGGACCTTTCGTGGAGGTGCCGGAAAGCCCGGGATATGAAACTCCTTATGAGAAGGAGCTGCGTCATTTTATCGAATGCGTTCGCGACAACCGGGAATCGGTCGTTACTCCTAAGGATGCTTATAAAGCGCTGGAAATCGCTCTTGCTGTCGTTCAGTCTGTTCAAACCGGGAAGGTTGTCACAATAGGTCAAGACAAACGGGAGGTATCGCCGACATGACAAAATTAAAAGTAGGTATGATCAGCTTTGCTCACGGACATGCCCATTCATATCTGAAATCTCTATTGGAGCTGCCTGAGGTCGAGATCGTCGGCATTGCCGATGAAAAGAGCAGCAGAGTGGAGTCTGTGGTAAGCAAGCATGGACTGCGATATTTTGCGGATCATCAGGAATTGCTGAAGACGGATGCTGATGCTGTGGTCATCTGCTCGGAAAATGTGAACCATGCTGGGCAGGTTATCGCTGCCGCTGAAGCGGGTAAGCACGTTTTGTGTGAAAAACCACTTGGCTTATCCGTTGCAGAAATGGAGCGTATGATCGAAGTCTGTGAAACGAACGGTGTTCAGCTGATGACGGCGTTCCCATGCCGCTATCTGGCAGCCGTAGCGAAGGCGAAGAAGGCAGTTGAGCAAGGTGAAATCGGCGAGATCCTGGCGATTAAAGGGACGAATCGCGGAACCGCACCCGGAGGCTGGTTTACAGAGCCCGGCTTATCTGGCGGGGGTGCTCTGCTGGATCACACCGTCCATGTGATGGATCTTATGAACTGGTTCACCGGGTCCAAAGTGACAGATGTTTACGCATATTGCAATACTCTGTTTCATGAAGGGCTGGAGGTTGACGATGCGGGGATGATTCATGTCAAGTTTGCGAATGGTACGATCGGTGTGCTGGACACAAGCTGGTCAAGGCCTAAATCGTTTCCAACATGGGGCGATGTGACGATGGAAATCATCGGATCGAAAGGTCATCTATCTATCGATGCTTTTGCCCAAAGCAACATGCTTTACAGCGACTCCTTGGGGAAAGGCGTAAGTATGTTCTATGGTGATCCGATGGACTTTTACATGGTAAAGGCATTTGTCCATGCGCTGCTTGCTGGCGAATCGGTACCGATTACGGGATTGGATGGCCTGCGTTCGACCGAAGTTGCCCTTGCCGGTTATCGATCCGTGAAGCAGGGAGAGTCAGTGGCGATATCATAGCAGCGGAAGCTGATCCGGTTTTTCTCGATCACCAAATCCACCCACAACGCAAAAAGCTTTGCCACTAAAGTACGATGGCGAAGCTTTTTTTGCACTTATCAAGGAAGGGGGGGGGGCCTCTTATTTAGAAGCCTTCTCGACAGTATGGCGTAAAAGAATTTCATTATCAAGAATAAGATTATTCGTCCAGACGAAGGAGCCTTTTTTGAATTCATTGCTGAAGTTTGTATATTCCCGCTTATTATCGACTCCTACCGTTGCGGCTGAATAGGTGACAGCCTGCGGCCATGAAGAGTCATTGAAATCGGCAGCATACCAATTGTCAGGAATAGCAAAGTGGGCAGCATAACAATTTGCCGCACATGACGGAGCTTTAGAAGCATTGGGAGTGGATCGGACCGTCCTGCCATTCTTCTCCTCGATTACCAGATCAGTTTTGTTCATTAGGGGGGCGATGTAGTAGCTTTGTGCCTTCCAGCGGTTATCCGTCACGGTACCATCACTGAAGGTTGCAACTATACCGGCATCTCCGGGATGATATTTGTTGCCTTTGTTATCCTCGGTACCGAGGCCAAGATTTTCTTCCCAATCGACAACCTTAAACGCATAGGTCATAGGGTATGCAGCTTTGAAACGGACGACATGAGAGTTGAATGGTGTGAAAGGAACAGCGTCCTTGACTGCGGGCTTGCCATTGACATATAGCTCGAAATAGTTATCTGCAAAAATGTAACCAGTGATGATCGTACCGTCTGGATCGATTTCAATGACAGGAACTTTGTTTAAGTCAACGGCTGCGAGATTTGGATGTAAGACATTTGTGCATGGATTAAGCAAGTCAGAAGCATCAGGAAGCTTATTGTTCACAGTAGTGGGGACTGTCCAGGTTTTGCCGTCCTCTGACTTGATCTCTCCAACGGCACTGACACGCCCTCCCTTGCAAGCAAGCAACCCGGGATTAATGGTGGTGGCCGCACCCTTCGTGAAACTTGCCTGCTCTGGTGCAGTTGGCACTGATAGTGGCGGAGCCGTTGTCGTCGTTGAGGGCAATATCGTTCCGTTCGTGTTGGTGCAAGCACTGATGAGCAGCATGGCTGAAAGATAAAGTACATGAGCAAAATGCATAAGATCATCTCCACAGATTTAATTTATATTTAGTGTACGATGGCAGTGTGTCAGGAGCATGTCAAAATAGTTGGATTTTATCAATATACCTTAGCTCTTTTCCATGCTGGTTTAGGTCAGGTCAATCGTGGTAATCATGAACAAAGAGAACCTAAACCGCAGAACGAAGGAGTGAAGTGAAATGAATGCTGATCACCCGTCCGCCGAGGGCAAAATCCCGGAATCTCCACAATCGTATTGGATTGAATCCGCTCCGCCGAGCTCGTTCCCGCCGCTTAACGAGAATATCGATGTCGATTATGCAATTGTTGGCGCCGGGATCACGGGGATTACGCTTGCCTATCTGTTAGCCGAAAAAGGTCATCGGGTCGCACTATTCGAAGCTAATCAGATTATTCACGGAACCACAGGTAATACAACGGCCAAAATAACCGTGCAGCATGACCTTATCTACGATGAATTAATTAAAAATTTTGGCGTGGATCAGGCGCTGCTTTATTATAAAGCTAACAACGAGGCGATGAAGTTTATTCAGCGTACGGCAGCCGATCTGCACATCGATTGTGAGTGGTCGGAGGAGGACGCTTATTTATACGCCCAAACCGCCGAATCAGCAAGTAAACTGGAGCTGGAGTATAAAGCCTACGAGAAGCTGGGGATACCCGGGGAGTTGGTCCAAAATATTCCGTTACCTATTGAAGTCTGCGCGGCACTCAGGCTGTCTGGGCAGGCGCAATTTCACCCTGTGAAATTTATGAATGGGTTACTAGCCCATTTTGTTAAAGCAGGGGGCCGGGTATACGAGCATACAAGGATCGATGGAAAAGTGGAACAAGGAGATCGTCAGAAAATCTGGACGATGGATGGAAAGCAGATTACTTGCCGTCATGTGATTGCAAGCTCCCACTTTCCATTCTATGACGGACTTGGTCTGTATTTTACCCGACTCCACGCTGAACGCTCCTATATCATTGCCATGAAGCCGATCGCCGACTATCCAGGTGGGATGTATCTGAGTGTGGACGAGCCTAAGCGATCGTTGAGATCGGTAACGATTAATGGTGAGCAGATGGTACTGATCGGTGGGGAGACGCATAAAACAGGACAGGGGGAGCCGACCTACGAGTATTATCAGAATCTTGAACGGTTCGGGGAGCAAACCTTCGGTATTCAAGACATTCCATACCGCTGGTCTGCGCAGGATTTGCTGACGTTGGACAAGGTCCCTTATATTGGTCCCATAACGGCAAGTCATCCCAATGTTTGGGTGGCTACCGGATATAAAAAATGGGGCATGACCACAGGGATAGCAGCTGCGCTGCTGCTGAAAGATCAGCTCATGGGACAAGAGAATCCTTATACCGAGCTGTTTACCCCTTCACGGTTTAAACCAGATCCTGGTATTAAAAATTTGATCGTTGAGAATTTTGATGTGGCCAAGCAACTGATCGGTGGCAAGCTGGAAGCTGTTTCGAGGAAGGCTGATTCGTTAGGATTGGATGAAGGTTCGGTGATCCAAATAAACGGAAAGCGTGCGGGGGCGTATCGAGATACGGAAGGGAAGCTGCATCTTGTCGATACGACCTGTACCCATATGGGCTGCGAAGTCAAATGGAACAATGGGGATAGATCCTGGGATTGCCCATGTCACGGCTCACGCTTTAATTTTAAGGGTGAGGTGCTTGAAGGCCCAGCCTTACAACCATTGCCAACAATCGATTATGATGGATAAGTAGTAGAAGGGAGAGCCCACGCTGAGTAGGTTCTCCCTTTGATTTGTGATGATATTATATGGCTCTGATCCGATTGTTCCTGGGATTGTGTTCAACCTCCGCAAGTCCCAGCTGTTCCATTAGAGGAGGTAGGTACATGCCCAATCGACCACGCAGCCCCTTTTTCAACCCGTACCACCCACCGACCGGATTTTCAGGTGAACGTCCCCAGGCTTCAACTGTGCCTTCTTTGACAGGTTTCTGCTCATCAGCACTGCCAAGCTCCATCCAGTCACCATGCAGTTTGAGCATGGCATATAAGTCGTCAACACAGCGATAGTCATAATGTAAAACCGTTTTGCCTACTGTGCAAACTAAAATGGCCTTTCCATCTTTTTCGTCCTTGTACATTTCGTAATCAGATGTCAGAGGAGGCGTTTTTAATTGCCAAGGATTCTCTTTGGTTCCTTGTACTGTCGACATATCAGGGCTCCTTTAGTTTTCTATTTGCGTGACTGCACGGGAACGGCGTTAAAATATTCCTCTAAAGTTATATTTTTTTGCGCCAGCTCCTTGGACAGCTGTGTTCCTACATAACGCAAATGCCAAGGTTCGTATTGATAACCCGTAATGGATTCCTTGCCATCGGGATAACGAATGATGAATCCATATTCAGTGGCATGGCTATCCAGCCACTTCGCTTCTTTGGTAACGGCAAAGCAATTTTGTGCGGCGCATTTGCCGTTGCTGCCTGATACATCAATCGCAAGTCCGGTCTCATGCTCGCTGTGGCCAGGTAAGGCGCTGTAGGTTTTGGCCTTCTCTTCACCATCTTGTTTTACATAGTTGTTATATAACGTTTTTTGTGTAGCGTAGGATCTGTAAGCAGAAACTCCGGCCAAGCTGATCCCGTCTTTTTTGGCCCCTGCAAACAAGGTTTCCAGAGCTGCAGCGGCTTCCTTGCGCATTTTGCGTTTATCGATTTTTTCAGTGAATGTAAAAGGAACATTCGGATAGACCAAATCCTTCGGCTCATAGCTTTCAGGGAGGGCCTGCTGTTTATTGACGAGCACCGTAATGCTTTCCGGGCTGGTCACGACCTGAATCGCGCCTGGTTTGGACGGAGTGGAATCCGCAGCTTTCCCCACGGTGCCTGGGGCAGCGCCTGAATTGCCGGATTGAGAACCGGTTTGGCTCACATTGGGAGCAGCGGTCTGATTGTTTGCTGGAGTGCCAGGCTGCGTAATGGGTTGGTTGGCATTATTAGCAGCAGGTGGGGATTGAACAGTTGGGGTCTTGGGATCTCCGCCACATCCGCTGAATACAGATAAAGCTATTGTCAGGCATACAACAGCGAGCATCGGTTTGTTTGTCATGGTTATCTCCTTGCTGATTAAAATGAATAAGCATTTGTCCTTAATGATTTAAACTCCAAATAGACCGAAAAGGTTTCAATCTATTGTAGCTTAACTCATGGTAATAGTCTAAATATGTAACTAATCTGACACAGACAACAAATTTTACTGGAACAAAATGTAATCAGGCTTCGTCTATATGATATAAATGTCAGCTTCTGAAGCAAAATTCGTGTTGAAATCTGAATGATGCTAACGAAGTCAGCTCTCTGCTAAAGCTCATAGGAGGAAAAGAAAAGTGAAAAGAGGACTTGTTGGTTTGTATACGCTTTTATTTGTGTTTGCAACGTTTATCGCGGTGCCACAGCCTTCTCAGGCGTGCTCCTGTGCCAAGAAGCCATCCGTTCAGGAGGAGCTGCAGAGGAAGACGGCCATATTTGCAGGCAAGGTTGTGAAGCTCTCAGAACCACACACAGGTTTCTTTAGCTCATCGGCTGATCCTGTGACCGTAACATTCGCGGTGTCTAACGTCTGGAAGGGAGAGGTACGAGCCGAGTTGAATGTGAATACGCCTATAAGCGGTTCCAGCTGCGGCTACAGCTTTGAAATGAACCGGGAGTATCTGGTATATGCCAGCAGCGACGGCACTGGTAAACAAACCACAATGCTGTGTGATGGCACGAAGCCGTTAAGCGGTTCTGCGGACGATCTGGCCGTGCTTGGTGCTGGAGAGAAGCCGCCAGCCCTGACGCATTCTTTTGCACCTGTGGGGGGAATCCCGCTCTTTATCTATGTGTCTGTGGTAGTTTCTTTTGTTGTTGCCTTATTGCTTTGCTTTTGGGGAATTCAGATTGGTTATGGTATATACCTCTCTAGAAAGTATATTCGTGAGCTGCCGGATATCAGAAAGTCGATGGATCAGGGTGAGCTACCATCTGAAGTGGAATTTGTTGTGAAGCTCAGTAGGGAGAAGATGGGAAAACGTATTGGGGTAGGCTTGATTAGTATCGCAGCAGCTGCCATAATCGCCGCCATTGTGTATGCACTGTTGATGAGTATGTACACGAGCTGAGGGGATAGGTTCTCCAAATGAACGGGATCGCACCATGGGGTCCTGTTTTTTTGCTTTTCAAGGGTCAGAGCCATTTGGTCAATGAGGACTGTTATTTCAACGGGGTGAGCTTTATCCGCATCATTCTCCGCCATTGGAATCAATTGTCTGCAACACCATCATACGTTGGTCCTAATCCCTTCGTCCTGGCTAAAAGCTAAAAATGGTATTTAGTTAAATTTGTATAAATTTTAATATTTTCAAGCAGGCTTCACGTCACAGGATGTCGAATAAATGTATGAAATGTAGAAATATAGGGATCAAGCACGATTAAGAAAGTTCAAATCATTTACAGCGGGGTGCTCATCGGATATGGAAAAGGCAACAGTTATTGGATTAGTATTGGCGGTTATCGCCGTCGGTGTCGGTATGACGCTGAAGGGTGCAAGTGTTATGTCGTTATTGAACCCGGCAGCACTTCTTATTATTTTCGTAGGTACAGCGGCGACCTTGTTCGTTGGCTTTCAAATGAGTGAGCTTAAGAAGTTTCCCAAATTGATGAAAATTTTGTTCAAGCAGCAGCAATTAATCGAAAAAAAAGAATTGGTTCGCCGCTTTATGGATTGGGTTTCCATTACACGTCGTGAAGGTTTGCTCGCATTGGAAACTCAGGTAGATCAAATTGAAGATGCGTTCCTGCGTAATGGCATGCGGATGATTATTGATGGTAACGATAGCGAATTTGTCAGGGATGTACTGCTGGAGGAAATCTCATCAACAGAGGAACGTCACCGTAACGGTGCCTTGATCTTTACACAAGCAGGGACCTATGCGCCTACACTTGGGGTGCTTGGTGCGGTTGTTGGACTCATCGCAGCCTTGAGTAATCTGAACGATGTTGAGAACCTGGGTCACTTGATTTCCGCGGCTTTTGTCGCGACGCTGCTTGGTATTTTTTCTGGTTACGTGCTCTATCACCCGATGGCCAACAAGCTGAAGCAAATTTCCAAGAAGGAAATCGAAATCAAGCTTATTATGGTAGAAGGGCTGCTGTCCATTCAATCAGGCATATCCACGATAGCTATGAAGCAAAAGCTGTCCGTCTATATTCCGCCAAATGAACGTCATTTACTTGATGAGGGAAGTGGCGCTGAATGAAAAAAAAGCGACATGAGCATCATGAGGAGCACATCGATGAAACGTGGCTTATCCCCTATGCCGATTTGCTGACTCTTTTGCTGGCTTTGTTTATCATATTGTTTGCTTCGAGTCAGATTGATTCCAAAAAGTTCGAGCAAATCATGAAGGGTCTGAATTCGGGCTTTAACGGCGGCACAGGAATGTTCGAGCAATCGAATATTGTACCTTTGACTGTTTCACCTAACATTGAGAAGAAAAAAGAAGATGAAAAGAAAAAAAATGAGCAGGAAAGTCAGCAAGAGCAGCAAATGAAGGCTCTGCATGATAAGGAAATGCAGGATCTCAAGGAGCTTCAACAGAAGCTGGACGGATACATCAAGGATAATGGTCTTCTTTCCCAGCTGGAAACCAAATTGAATGAGGATATGTTAAAAATTACGATTCGCGACAATGCCTTATTTCAATCCGGCTCGGCGGAAATTAAGCAGGAATCGCAGGTACTGGCACAAAGCATTACGAGTATGCTGAGCGGCTATAATCAATATAATGTGGAAGTGGCGGGCTTCACGGATAACGTGCCGATCAATACGAGAGAGTTCCAGAGCAACTGGGATCTGAGCGCCAAGCGGTCCTTGAATTTTATGAAGCTGCTCATGCAAAATGGAAAAATTGATCCGGCCCATTACCGTTCTATCGGCTATGGTGAATATCAACCGATTGATACGAATGATACTGCCGAAGGGCGCGCCAAAAACCGCCGAGTGGAAGTGAACATTATTCGTCAGATTAATTCTGCTGGCGCCAAATCGTTTATACCCTAAGTTATTATCAAGCTGATCGGTGTAACAGTTAACTGAAGTATAAGAACAACCGTCTTGTGAACAGCCCTCCGGCTAGCCGGGGGGTTCTTTGTATACCGCCCACAAGTAGGGTGAGTTCACTTGAGCATTATTGAATGTTTGTAGCATTTATGTGATACTATAGCTTCAATGTAAAGGGGCTATGGGTGTACTGAAATCAGTCCCGATGGAGGCATATGCAGTATGGATCTGTATCCGTTTCATTATGATCGCACCCAGCCCTTCGTGAAGCAGGCATGCGAATGGATTGTGGATGTGTTATACGATATATTGCCGGAATCCGGCTTCGAGGTTCGTGATGAACAGATTTTTATGGCGTTTCAGCTGGAACGAGCCTTTGCCGGAAAAGAAACGATATTTGCGGAGGCTGGGGTCGGAACGGGCAAGACACTGGTGTACTTGCTGTATGCGATTTGTTACGCGCGTTATACCCGCAAGCCCGCCATCATCGCTTGTGCGGATGAATCCTTGATTGAGCAGTTGGTCAAGCCGGAGGGAGATATCGCCAAGCTCACCCGATACTTGAATCTTGCGATAGACGCCAGATTAGCCAAATCTCCTGATCAATATGTGTGTCTGACGAAGCTGGACGAAGCCAGATTAGGTCATGAGGATGCGGGACTGTACAGGGACCTGTACGAGCATTTGCCAGAGTTTGTCCGTTATCGTGAAACGCTGCAGTCGTTTCATGCTTATGGAGACCGCAAGCATTATCCGGATATGAACGATGAACAATGGGAAAAAATCAGCTGGGATGCTTTTCAGGATTGCTTTGTCTGTGAGCAGCGACATCGGTGTGGACAAACGCTTTCCCGCGATCACTTTCGGCGCTCGGCGGATTTGATCATTTGCTCTCACGATTATTATATGGAGCATGTATGGACTTATGAAGGAAGAAAACGTGGAGGACAGCTGCCGCTGCTGCCGGAACACTGCACCGTCGTGTTCGACGAAGGCCACCTGCTGGAGTCCGCGGCGCAGAAAGCCTTGACCTACAAAATCAAACATATTGTGTTTGAAGAATTAATTGTTCGGCTGCTGAAGGGTCAGATTCGTCATTCGCTGGCGGTATTAATCGACGAAGCGATCGACCGCAGTGAGGCTATGTTCGATCTGTTGGAGCGGCAAAACAGGGCGATACCCGGCTCGGATCGTAGACAGATTCTATTGAATGAGCAGCTGCTGCAAGAGATCAGCCTGTTCCGAGAGTCGCTTGCGATCATCGAGGAGGAGTTGGTGCTGGAAAGTGAGTTGTACTCATTGAATCCATACCATTCGCGAATTGTCGAAGAGCATTTGGAAATGATGCAAAAGGCGCTGAGTCTTTTCCTGCAATCAGAAAGCTTTGTATGCTGGGTAACGGAGAGTATCACGGGCTTGACCTTGGTCATTATGCCAAGGGCTGTGAAGGAAGTTCTGAAGAGACGGGTATTCAGCGCGAATATGCCGATTGTATTTACTTCATCGACACTGTCCGTTAACGGTTCTTTCGATTATGTGACGAAAAGTCTCGGAATTGAACATTACTTGTCGTTCAGTGTGGATTCTTCGTATGATTATGCACATCAGATGGAGGTTATCGCGCCGCGGTGGTCATACAGAGGCACCTTTTCAGAAAAAATGAAAACGGCCATCCGTCTGCTGGTACGAACGGAAGGAAGGGCTTTGATTTTGTTCCCGACCAAAGATACACTGCAGCGGTTCAAACGAGACATCGTCCATTATCCGGAAGTTGCGGGGATGCGGTTCCGTTTTGAAGGAGACCGTGAAATCAGCGACTTGATCGCGGCTTTTCAGCGTGAAGAGACAAGCATTCTATGTGCGGTTACTTTATGGGAGGGGCTCGATGTGCCTGGGCCATCCCTATCCAACGTCATCATTTGGGCGCTGCCTTTTCCACCGCAGGATCCAGTTTTTATGGCCAAACGCCAATCTGCGATTATGCCTTACGAGGAGGTTGACCTGCCTTACATGCTGCTGCGGCTTAAGCAGGGTATGGGTCGTTTGATCCGTACTCGTGAGGATCATGGCCTTATAGCGATTCTCAGTGAGGAGCTGTATGGGGAGCCAGCCTTGAGAGCGCATGTTGAGGGGCTGCTGCCGTCAGGGGTTCATTTACAGGATTCGTTGTAAATAAGCGAAGTTTAGTGTTAAGTTTTAAAAACAACAAAAGGTGCTTATCGGATGAAACTGATAAGCACCTTTTTGGTATTATTTCACTAAAAATATTAAGGAGACGGTAGCAGTGTGATGTGTACGGTGTCGCTTGTTGCTTTTCCAAGTGATGTAGCATTGAGAGATAGTTGATCTCCAGCTTTAAATGCATCTGTTGACCAATAAATCATATAGTTACCGTCCGCTGATGCAGTAGCAACAAAAGTGTGTGCTCTCGAATCGTTTGTCAGAGTAATGATGGCACCGGGTTCTGCGTGTCCACTTAAATGATTTGTAATTACACCATCAAGAATAGTGGGTACGGATGTTTGGCCGACAGTTTCTTGTACAATGATTTTGAAAGGCTCGCTTCTATTCTTGTTTTTGGCTTGAGCCGTTACCAGCAGCTCTTCCCCCGCAATCAGTGTAACGTAAGATTGGATAAGCTGACTTGATGAGAAAGTACCATCCGACCATGTAGGAAATGATCCAACAAACGAACCATCTTGCTTATTCAAGGTAATGTAGGCATATGTTGATCCGGAATCTACGGTTCCAGTCAACATAAATCCATTTGTATACAAATTTCCATTAACCTTAGGCACTGCGGTTTTCGGTGATGCTTGCACGATAACATTGACCACATCGCTAGTCGCTTTCCCAAGTGTAATTGCTGTAATTGTCAGCTGCTCTCCTGCATTAAACATACCAGCTGGGAGCATTTCCATACTAAAGGAGCCGTCATATGTTGACGCACGTGTAGACGTATTGATTCCCTTCAAGCTGGTTTTTATGCTGACGATTGCACCGGGCTCTGCATATCCACTGATGGTGGCTTCCGAGGCAGATATATTCGTAGGTATCGCCGTTTGGCCGGTAACTGCCCGTACGATGATTTTTGCAGGATCACTCATCTTTTTGCCATATGCTTGAGATGTCAATAGCAGCTCTTCACCCGCAAAAATATTAACGTAGGAATTGTTAATTAGATCAGTTATTGAAAAACGACCATCCCTATTAACAGCGATCGAGGTTATATTTGTACCATCTTGTTTAGATAAAATCAGGTCGGTCCACTTTTGCTCAAATCCGGGAACTGTAGTTCCCTCTATAGCATATGCATTGGGATATACGCTTCCAGCAATAGTTGGTTTTTCGGTTTTCAGGGCTTCCTGAACGAACGCGTAGATCGGATCGCTAGCAGATTTCCCTATGAAGGCGGCAGTTATTGTCAGCCGTTCACCTATCTGGAAGGTTCCAGTCTGTATCCTAATGTTGAAAAAGCCATCAATGGATGAAACAAAAGTCCTCATATTGTGACGATTTAAATCATCCTTTATGGTGAGTACGGATCCGAATGGTGCCCAACCACTAATAGTGGTTTCATTGATTATATCGGTCATGACGGAGTCAGTTCGGCCTGTAGTTGCCTGTACGAAAATGGATACAGGATCACTTTTCTTTTTGCCCTCGACCTGTGCGGTTAGCAACAGCTCCTCACCGACAGTAAGCATCAGATCAGAGATGTATGGACTTGATTGAATGGTATATGCACCATCTGATCTAACCCCGCCTCCGGCAACATAGGTACCGTCTTTTTTAGATAAAGAAACTGATCCCCAGTTATTTGCAAATCCGGGTTCTGCTTTTCCGTTGAGAATGAATCCGTTGGTATATGCATTGCCGTTTACGGTAGGCTTCTCGGTTTTCAAAGATGCTTTTACGGTCATAATAACAGGATCACTAGTAGCTTTACCGGGCACAGTGGCGGTAAACTGCAGTTGGTCACCTACGTTAAATTGACCATTAACATATATCTTATAGGTGCCACTATTTGATTCCGTCGCGAAGATCAAATTGTAACCTTTGGTATTTTCCTTTACGGTAATAAACGCTTCTGGTTCCGCATTAACACTGATTACGTTCGATGCCTCGTAGACATCACTTATAAAAGTAGGCGTTTTGGTTTGACCGTTGGGAACTTGTACGACCAATGTCACAGGATCACTCTGCTTCTTCCCTTCGGCTTGAGCAATAAGCAGCAGTTCCTCGCCTTCCAAAATGACTAAATTAGTATAGTAGTAACTGATGGGACTAATAATGAATGTGCCATCCCTGTTTGCACTGCTTCCAGAAAGATAGGTGCCGTCTTTTTTTGTTAATTTAATAGTAGTCCAAGTTTCCTCTGGTCCAACTTTTCCGCTTAGTAAAAATCCGTTGGTATATACATTGCCGGATACAGTAGGTTTTGCGGTTTTTTCTCTTGAATCGACCATTGGTATGGCACTCACTTCGTTAGACGCGGTGAAGACGCCATTTACCATAGCTTTAACTATAAAGTAGTACTTCGTTCCGTTATCCAATCGGTTTACTGTATACGTAGTACCCGTTACCGTTGTAGGCGCTTGGGTATATGATCCGCTTGTCTTGGAGCTGTAAACCTGATAGGTAACGTTCGATCCTAATGGATTCCAAGACAACGATACCTGGGCATCACCTGCGATTGGCTTTAATCCAAAAGGATCTGTTGGTCCAGAAGGTACATCCACAATAACAGGCACTGTCACTGTTTTCCCACCGTAGCTAATCGTAATACCGGCTGTCCCGTTAGCTATAGCCGTAACAATACCTTCTTTACTTACTGAGGCTACAGTCGGCGTGCTGCTAGTATAAGAAGCTTCTTTCGTTACTGGACGAATCGTGGCATCCGAGTATTTTGCAACGATGCTCAATGGCTGGGTTGCACCCAAAGTCTTTAAGGTGATGCTGCTTGGTTCGACGGATAATGAGTCCAGAATGGGTACTGTAGGCTCAACCGGAACGGAAGTTCTTTGGGCTAATACTGTAATCGGATATTCAACATCCCGTACTTGACCATTTTTGGATATTAAAGCTGTTAAGATAACTTGTACATCTGCTTGTCCTAGTGCAGGGCGAGTCACCAGACCCGTGCTGCTTACAACCGATGGTTGGGAGGATTTCCAAGTTATGCTGACCCCTCGTAAAGCATCAACTGTCGAAAGCACGATATTTTGCGTAACAGCCTGCAGCGTATCAGTTCCTGCAAAACCTATTTTCAAATCCTGATAGGCCACTTCCAAAGCGAATGTGGTCATCAAGCGTTTGTATTCAACCAGCTTTGTCGAATAACCGGTAATATCCGCTTCAGCTACTCCAAGCAGGATCGCATTATTCGCAATCGTCTCTGCTGCAGTAATTGCGGCATCCACTTCCGCAGAATACGAATTAAAGGATCCAATGGCCGCGATAGCAGCAATGGCATTAGCCTTCAAAGTATTGATTAATGCTGGAGATGCCTCTACTTTAACTCCGGGGCTAGCGGTAATGGGAATAGTCCCGATTACAGCGGCATCGCCTTCTAATTTAATATTTGCATTTAATTGAAGCGCAGAAATTTTGGTGCTCGTACTTGAAAGGTTCAAGGTTGTGCCTTGTGCTTCCTTAGACACGGTAACCGAGCGAAATTCACCTTCACCATTTAGAGTTACCGAAGTGTTCGGCGCCGTGATGCTCAAGCTTCCTAAGGAGGTACCTGTGGCTGCACTGATCGTTGCGTTAGTGCCTACGTTCAAGTTTGCTATGGATGAAGTGCCTCCGTCTTTTGGGGCGGCAATCTTGATCTTCGCACCTTCACCTTGTACAGTAACATCACCTTTGATGGTGCCTCTTAATTCAATCTCTTGTCCTTGGGCACCTGATCCGATTGTGATCATTCCCAGGCTTCCGGCACTGGATTCCATGATTACCTTGGACTGTATATTGGTATTTGTCACTTCGGAACCGCTGAGGGACTCGATCCGAACAGGCTCTGATTGATTATTGGCAGCTACTCTTAACGTGGTAATGATCGTATTTTTCAATTTAATGGAGTTAGAGCTGCCTGAAGCCACTACAATATTAGCAGCCTCCACATTCTGCAGCAAAATCTCACCACCAGCACCAGGATTTAATGTCAGCGTACCTGTAACAATTGTTTTAGCTGCTCCGTCAGCAGGACCAACTGTTCCAGAAGATGTAATAAAGAGAGAATCGTATGTACCGCCGCTATTCACTTTATCAAGATCGGATTTTAAAGGAGGAATTACAGGAGAGTTTTGTCCGCTTCCACCACCTCCACCACCCCCGCCGCCAAAACCACCAGCAGCAAATCCTGTAAAGGTTAAGCCGGTATCTTTACCTCTATAGCTCAGCTTATATACCGTTCCAGTTGATTGAATGCTAGTTGTCAATACTACAACAGTTTTGCTGTCGGTTTTCAACGCTGCGTTCGTAATATTCAACCCATTATCAA
Source organism: Paenibacillus baimaensis (assembly GCF_025567575.1). NCBI lineage: Bacteria > Bacillati > Bacillota > Bacilli > Caryophanales > Paenibacillaceae > Paenibacillus > Paenibacillus baimaensis. The sequence continues at coordinate 146,453 of NZ_JAOQIO010000069.1, forward strand.
AAGTAAAGTCCGTCTCATTAACGGTAATAACGTCCTTGTGGAAGGTAACTTCGACGCTGCTGTTGTTCACAACCGACACCGAGCTAACATCAGACAAGCCCGTATTGGCAAAATCTTTCCCTTTGCTTATGTATGCTGCTTTGCTCGTATTGAACTCATAAGCTAACCGAGCCAAAGCCTGTCTTTCTGCATGATCCTTAGGGCTAAATTTTAAAGTGCCATCGTGACTCTCGATTCCATTGACGAAACCGATTTTGAAAGCTAATGATACATGTGACTGAGCCCAGCTTGAAACTTGTTTCAAGTCAGACAAATTAGCATCTACTGCTATCTTTCCGGCTGCTTCCTCAAGACCCATAGCACGAATAAAAAATACAATGAGTTCTTCTCTTGTCACTTTTGCGTTAGGCGAGAATGTGGTTGCCGATGTTCCTTGTGTTATTCCGGATTCAACCAATGCACCTACAAAACCTTGGTACCAATCGTTTTTACCGACGTCTGTAAAAGCAGATGCCCGTTCCGTATTTTCTTTTAGACCGAGAGATAAAACGATGATTTTGGCCAATTCTGCACGACTCATCGCTTTAGCAGGTTGAAAGGACCCATCCTCATAGCCGCTGATCACACCGTTATCTACCAAATTCCGTATTTCTTTTTGAGCGTAAGAACCAGAGATATCCGTTAATTCTACTGGAGTGTCAGCACCGAATGCCCAAGTGGGTACCAGCATGCCAAACAACAGCATAAAAACCAGGAATCCACTGATTTTACTGTAACGATTTCTTAAAAACACATTTGTTCCTCCTTATAATGGCTGCTTAATAATTGTTACTTTGGACCTGTGTTCTACAAAATTTATAGGCTCACGAGACTAAGAAGATGTAAAATACAGGAAAGTGCTATGGGCATTATAACATCATATTTCGCGAAAATCTTACAAATTAATGAAAAATAATACGAAATTTATATGTATAGGTCTATAATCATGGAATATACAGAAATTAGTCATATTAAGGATCCGAAAACAGCTCGTAAAAGGTGAGAGATCAACTGAGGTGTTACATAAATGAATACGTGATGGGTAGAAAACCAGAGACTTTCGTATTCGAGTTAAGCCCGGCAGCCTAGGTTATAATTTGGTGTCCAGTGGGTAACTATATAAAAGAATGTGAGCATTTATAAGATAATGGAGGTATCAATGATGGCAAAGGACTTTTTGACAGCGGTTAGAGAACGACGCAGTATGTATGCAATTAGTAAGAAATCTCCGATATCGGATGAGCGTATTCTGGAAATTGTCGAAGATGCAGTTAAACACGTGCCTTCAGCTTTTAATTCGCAGAGTACAAGAGTTGTGGTGCTATTAGCGGCCCAGCATGATAAGCTGTGGGATATCACGACTGATATTTTGAAAGCAATCGTTCCGGCAGACCAGTTTGAATCGACCAAGCAGCGTATGGATGGATTTCGCAACGGCTATGGGACCATCCTGTTCTTTGAAGATCAGCACGTGGTTACAGGCATGCAGGAGGCATTTGTGACTTATCAGGATCGTTTTCCTGTATGGGCACAGCATACGAATGCGATGCATCAGTTTGTGATCTGGACAGCGCTCGAGAGTGAAGGGCTTGGCGCCAGTCTGCAGCATTACAATCCGCTGATTGACGAGAAGGTCAAGACGGAATGGAAATTGCCGGAGAACTGGCAGCTCGTAGCCCAAATGCCATTTGGGACACCGACCGCACCTCCGGGAGATAAAGAATTTAAACCGATCGAAGAACGATTGCTTGTGTTCAAATAAAAAAAGCGTACCTGGCTGTTGAAGCCAGGTACGCTTTTTTAAAAAGTATGCTATAAGAAGGATGGCAAGATAGCAAAATTTACGGCGTATAAAAATTTTCAGTATAATATATACTCATTTTCCCGCCAAATGCGACTCCTACACCAAGACGCTCAATATCGCTTAGCAGAGCCTTGCGATGACCTTCCGAGTTCATCCAGCCATGATGGGCGAATATGGCGCTCGTCTGTCCTGCGGCTATATTTTCTGATGCAGCACGTAGTTTCAACCCATCATCTTTCATTCGATCAAAAGGACTTTTACCTTCCGGGGTTTCATGTGCAAAATAATTTCTGGCGGCCATATCCATGCTATGCTTGCGGGCTGTGCCGGCGATGGTATCGTTCCATACCAGAATGGACTTTCCAAGCTTGGTGCGGTGTGCATTGGCCAGATCGAACGCTTCCCGTTCATAGGCTGTGATTAAAGCTGGGCTTTCTTTTGGATAAAAAGATTCCAAAGCGAGCTCATTGGGTTTGGCGACTGCCTGCACTCCGGTTACAACATTATTCTGGAACAGGTCATAAAAGAAGGTAACGTAGACGCCGTCAATTTCATAGGTGCCACTTTCACCGTTTCCATAATTGAATATAAATCGGGTATTACCCTTTCTTATCGATTCCAGGGGATTACCGTATCGATTAATCACCTCGGATTTGGCTGATCCGTCTTGGATGCCCTTATTATTGGACCAGTTGGTAGACAGGGAATACAGGGCAACTACCTTATTATCACTGATGCCGATCTGCGCATAGCTGGTGTAATCCTGATTGTACACATACCAGGTAAAGCCGTATTCACTGGCATCCTTACGGGCTGGTTGACCCAGCTTGCTAAGGGTTGCTTCCAATGTGTCCCCAATATGCACTTCCTTCAAGGTAATGACAGCGGAGGATGAGACTGATCCTGTGGGTGCAGTTGGGCTGACAGGTACATCTGGTGTTACTGGAGCAGGTACGCTTGGAGCAGAACCGGCAGCATCCTTACTTGCTGAAAGCTGGAACTGCATTTGCTTCAGATTACGTATGAACTGTACAGCCTCGGCACGAGAAAGCTTATCGGCTGCCCGGTAGCCTTCGACTGTAGCGGCTGTTTTGCCTTTGGACAAACCTTGGTTGAGTAAAAACGATATGGCATCGGTTAAGCTCACGGTACCTTTTTGTGTAGCGGCGATTATCAGGGCTACATGGCCCCGATTAAATTGGTCACGGTTGCTGGCAGACAGTACTGGCCACTTCTGAGCTGCAGCCATGTCGTAGTAGGGTGTATACCAAGGCAATCCAGCAGCGGCGTCAGGTAATTTGATCTCAGGATAAGCCCGAAGCAGCATAGCGAGAAACTCGGGTTCAGAGACCGGGTTATCCGGGTGAAAGGTACCATCGGCATAACCATCCACAACTTTATTAAGCACAGCCCAGTCGATTGCATCTGCACCCCAGTGTCGTACGGTATCGCTGAAGGTAACGGTATTGGCAGCATGAGTATTCGGGATTGAGGTCAAGGGTACGAACAGCACGGTGATAATGATCATCAAGGGAAGCCAACAACTTGTCCATTTTTTCATGGTTTGATGAACCCTCCTTAAAGTTTTGCGCAGCAAAACTGGCATTGAAGCATAACGAAGCTCTTATACCTATATATTTTCGTGATGGTTTTACTATATATGTCCAGTAAGCGGATGTCCACGCAATCTATTCAGCATAAAGAGGAAGAGCAGCTTCAACTTCAGGCAAACATTTTTCGAATATAACATAGAGTGTCACTGTTTACATTATGAACATGACGTAAATGCCGATACAATTTGCCTCACGATTGTAATCGAATTGAAACATACGCTTCATCTTCGTTTAATGTTCTTAGCCTATACTAATAGATGACCCCCTTTTAAAATATATAAACTTGAACCCCAGTTGCCGCGGTGGCAGCTGGGGTATTTTTTTGCGGAAAATTCGACGGTTGATGTTAGAAGCATTTGAATGAATGATTCGATTCAAGGTCAATTGGCTAATAAAATAAAGTAATGACTAATTCCAGGAGGGACTACTATGCCATGGAAAAAGAATGATTACCCCGTTTCAATGAAAAATTTGGAGCCTCGCGTCCGCAATAAAGCAGTCGAAATCGCAAATGCCTTGTTGGAGGATGGGTATGAGGAAGGCAGAGCAATCGCTATTGCTACGGCCAAGGCGGAAGAGTGGGATGATAATCATCCCTTACACAGACAAAAACATGAGGAGAAGGAAGCAACCTCAACTCAAAGTAGCCGACAATCACCTTCCCATAACGAGCACAACAGGCACAATCTGCATGTGGTTCCCGACGGAGACGGATGGGCTGTCAAGGAAGAGGGCTTGCATGATGTTCGTTTGAATACGGAAACAAAGGCAGAAGCCGTCGAGAAAGCGAAGCAATGGGCATCAGATACGAATACCAGCGCAATTATTCACCGTAAGAACGGTACCGTTGAAACTTCACATAATTACTCGTAACCACTGAAAGCCACATAAAAGCTTATCCATATGTACAAGCTAGCTTACAGCAACACATGATTGGGACATCATCACTTTAATAAGAAAAGGAGAGATACCCATGCCAACCAAATCACCCACACAAACGATGCCTCCACAGCATCAGAATCGCCAGCCCGGACTGGAGAGCGAGATGAATCCGAAGCCGAATTCCGTTGACCGCCAATACAAGGGCAGCGGTAAGCTGCTCGGGAAGGTAGCGATTATTACCGGAGGAGATAGCGGCATAGGCAAGGCAGCGGCAGTATGTTATGCAGCTGAAGGAGCGGACGTTGTGATCGTCTATCTGAATGAGCACAGCGATGCCAAGGAAACGATGAGACTGATCGAAAAGGAAGGACGCCGCTGTTTACTGATTGCCGGTGATGTGGGCGATGAGGCCTTTTGCCAGGAGGTTGTACGCAAAAGTATAGCTACCTTTGGCAAGCTCGATATTTTGGTTAACAATGCTGCTGAGCAGCATCCACAGGAATCGATTGAAAATATTACACAGGAGCAGCTGGAAAAAACGTTCCGTACTAATATTTTCTCGTATTTTTATTTTACGAAGGCGGCTTTACCTCATTTGAAGTCAGGTGCGGCCATTATTAATACGGCTTCGATCACGGCTTATAAGGGTAATCCGCAGCTGATAGACTACTCTTCCACTAAGGGGGCTATCGTCGCTTTCACCCGGTCGTTGTCGATGAGCTTGGCGGATAAGGGCATTCGGGTTAACGGTGTAGCACCGGGACCGATCTGGACACCACTGATTCCTTCAACCTTTGATGCCAAAAAAGTCAGTGAGTTTGGTGGAGATACGCCCATGAAAAGACCGGGTCAGCCAGAGGAGCTTGGACCCTCTTACGTCTTTTTGGCATCGGATGATTCCTCTTACATGTCAGGACAATTTCTGCATATCAATGGTGGCGAAATTATTAATGGCTAACAGGATTAGCCTGATTAAATATTAGGCTATCAATCTAATGTATGCATCGTTAGTCTAATGACTGGATTCCACGATAAGGAATCCAGTTTTTTTGTTCCATGAATAAGTCTTTTTTAGTTAAGTTCTTTTAAAAGTCCGGTGAATAATGAGCGGAGCGGCCAAATAATCCTGTAGAAGCGTTAGCGTTTGCCTTTGCTTCCGTACTTTTACCGATAAATATCTTATAAAATCAAAAAATACGGAAACGACAGCGATCGAAAGGATATTTGGCCGCGCAGCGGGACTTATTCACCGGACTTCGTCAGACTTCACCGAACATCATCGGTCTTTTAAATAGAATCAAAGAAGCTTATACTGAAAAGGGCAGATTCTGCACAGCAGCTATCTGTACAAACATCGATATGTTGGGGAGGCATCATTCATGATTTTCAGTGATTTGGCAACTTGGGAACTTGAAAAGGCACTTTATCCGAAAGCGCTTAACCGTGGCTTGGAGTATATCCGTTCCACCGATTTTAGCACTATGGCGCCAGGCAAGCATGATATTGAAGGTGATTTAATGTTTGTGATGGTTCAGGAGCCGACAACTCAAAGCTGGGAGAAGCAGCGTCCGGAATCACACCAAACCTACATCGATATTCAATACCTGATCGAAGGTGAAGAGCTGATCAAGGTGGCACGCCTAACATCAGAAGCAGTCATTTCCGAAGAAGATTTCGCATCACGAGATATTGCTTTTTATAAAACAACAAGTGTGGAAAGCTCGATCCTGCTGCTTCCCGGGAACTTTACTGTTTTTTATCCGAGCGATATTCATCGTCCAGTTTGTAGTGTTAAAGAGGATCAGAAGATTAAAAAAGTCGTTATCAAGATACATAAATCGTTACTGGAGCTATAGCCGAAGCCTCCTGCTGAACGAAGTCTCATTGTGACCCAATGAGGCTTTTTGTCGTATGAAATGGGATGATTCGGGTATTCTAACAGGACAGAAAACATAGACAAAAAGCACAGTAAGAAAGGATGGGCACCAGCATGCCATTTGTCGATGTGAATGGAACGGCTCTCTATTATGAGAGCGTGGGTCAAGGAATACCGATTGTGTGCATACATCCGATTCTTTTAACCGGAGAAATCTTCAGCTATCAGCGTGCCTCTTTATCCGACCGTTATCAAATCATTACCTTCGATATTCGTGGCCACGGTAAAAGCCGTTTTTCGGAAGAGCCACTTTCCTATACAATGATCGCTGAAGATATAAGGCAGCTTTTGGATTCCCTTGGAATTGGCCAAGCCTATTTGTGCGGGTACTCGGTAGGGGGTCAAATCGTTTTGCAAGCACTTCTGAGCGATCCGGACCGTTATCTGGGGGCAATCCTGATAGGCTCAACATCGGAATTAACAGACCCTATTCAGAGAGGCCTGGTATGGATCGCACACTTGTTATGCGGACTTCATGGAAAACGCTTGTTATCCGCTCTCGATGCTGGAGGCAATGCAACTAATTTTCATATCTTTAAATCGATGTACGACAGCTGTAATTCAGGAAATGTATTGAATATCGCTCAATATCATGAGCAGGTGCTGAGTTTCAATTGTACGGATCGGCTGTATGAGATTCAAGCACCGATCCTGCTGCTCTTTGGACAGAGAGATACCCGGTTCCATCAATATGCAAGGGTGATGCAGACGAGGCTGCCGCACAGTACTCTGCATTTTATTCGCGGTGCTCCGCATCAAATCCCAACAAAGCATGCTGCTGATGTGGATGGACTTTTACGTCTGTGGATTGAAAATCAACAGAACCAGCTAGCGCGTGAGCAGCATAAGCATAAGGATCAGGAGTTTGAAGAGCAGCAGAGCTTGCAAGCGCAAAATACTCTTTTTGAACAGCCAGATCATCTGGAACAGCCAAGTCAGCAGGAACATCAATAAATAAGGAATCCCTTCGGATAAATAGTGCCATTAATGGTATGATGGGTGCATACTTAACTCTCATTGAGGTTCATCCAATTATTATTTATCAGGAGGGATTATTTATCTATGCAAACAATTCGTTGGGGAATTATCGGCTGCGGAGACGTAACTGAAGTCAAAAGTGGTCCAGGCTTTCAAAAGGCTGAACATTCTGAGCTGGTTGCTGTCATGCGAAGAGACGCCGCATTGGCGGAAGATTATGCCCGCAGGCATAACGTGCCGAAGTGGTACAGTGATGCTGAGCTGCTCATCGAGGATCCGCAGGTAGACGCAGTTTATATCGCCACACCGCCAGCCTTTCATAAAGAATATGCGATCAAAGCCATGAAAGCGGGAAAGCCAGTTTATGTGGAAAAGCCGATGGCGATGAATGTAGCGGAATGCGAGGAAATGCTGGAGGCAAGCCGCCAAGCGGATGTGCCCCTGTTTGTTGCCTATTACAGGAGACAATTACCCAGATTTCTGAAAGTGAAGGAGCTTCTTGAGAGCGGAATCATTGGTGAGGTTCGCTTGGTAACTACGATACATTTGGGGCAGTTTAAAAAAAGCTCCTGGAGGGTCCAGCCGGAAATATCCGGGGGTGGGCTGTTTGTGGATGTAGCCAGCCATACGCTTGATCTGCTTGATTATTTGTTAGGGCCTATTGCGAGTATACAAGGCTTCGCGGGCAATCAAGGGCACCATTACGAGGCTGAGGATATTGTAACGGGGACGTATCAATTTGAGTCCGGTGTATTCGGTACCGGAAATTGGTGTTTTACCTCTTATGAGGATATGGACAAGAACGAGATTGTGGGCACCAAAGGGAAAATTACATTTTCTACCTTTCAGAACAATCCGATCGTTGTATCTACCTTAGAAGGTGAGGAGCAGTACATGATCGAGCATCCGCACCATATCCAGCAGCCCTTGATTCAAACGGTTGTCGATGCTTTACGGGGTCAAGGGATATGCTCCAGCACAGGGAGCAGCGCGATTAGAACAAGCAAGGTTATGGACGATATTCTTAAAGCTTACTATTTAAAGGACCGTTAAAGATTCGGTAAATATGTGCTGCTGTGAAGCCAGACTCAACAGGCTTTTTGTTGGAGCTTGAGTATACATGGTGATGATAAACAAAGGGACTTCGGTATGTACCGAGGCCCCTTTTGTACGTGTATGGTGCTTTTTGAAAGTATAAATTACTTTACAGTTTTATTGTAAGTACCGAGCTTACCGGTAATTTCCTTGGCTGCACCGTCAAGTGCCTCCTTCGGTTGTTTCTTGCCATTAAGAACCTCTTCAATCGCACCTTCTGTAAGCTGGCGAGCTTCCGGGAATACGCCCATGACAGCGCCTTGTGTTGCCGTGTTGGCTTTGGTAGCGTGAAGCTGGTCAACGGCTGTTTTCAGCTGAGGATATTTCACCAGATTGTCTTTTACGACTTGTTCGTCATAAGCTTTTTTGGTAATAGGGAAGTACCCAGTGTTAACGTGCCAGTAAGCTTGCTGCTTAGGCTCAGCCAGGAACTTGATAAACTGCCAAGCGCCGTTTTGCTCGGCTTCACTGCGGTTGTTCAAAATATAAACGCTGGCGCCTCCGACAATAACTCCGCCATCTTTAGCGTCGGATGGTTTAGGCAGATTGCCTGTTCCCACTGCGAATTTACCTTGTGCTCCGTCAACTATACCGCGCAGAGAGCCTGTGGAATCCAGTGTCATAGCAACTTGTCCGGCAATAAAGGCTTTTTTGGTATCATCGGTTTTACGACCCAGATTCAGGGACGATTTATCATCCACCATTTGCTTCCACCAGGCAAGTGTTTTCACGCCTGCGTCACTGTTCAACATTGATTCGGTAGCCAGACCTTTGCGGCCGTTGCTGTTATTCAGCAGCTCAGCACCTTGGTTGGCAAAAAATTGCTCCATAAACCAACCATAAATAGCGAAGGAATTGCCATACTTGCCGTCTTTGGTTAATGCTTTGGACGCTGCTGCTACTTCTTCGTACGTAGCTGGCGGTTTCTCTGGATCAAGACCTGCTGCTTTGAACATATCCTTGTTATAGTAGAGGATCGGGTTCGATGTGTTAAAAGGCATGGAGTTCAGCTTGCCGTCAATCCGATAATAATTGAGAATGTTTTCTTCAAGCTGGGATAAGTCATATTTGTCGGCATCAATAAATTTTTGCATAGGGGTAATCGCCTTGGAATCAATCATAAAACGACTGCCGATTTCGAATACCTGAATCAGAGCAGGACCGCTTTTGGAATCCATTGACGTTTTCATTTTGTTCAGACTTTCATCGTACGTACCTTGGAAAACCGCTTCTACGACAACATCTTTTTGCGATGCATTGAAGTCAGCAACAAGTTTATCTATCGCTTTGCCAAGCTCTCCGCTCATGGAATGCCACCATACAACCTTAACCGGTTCCTTGCTTGCAGCAGGCTTAGGGGCCATTTCTTTATTGTCTGTTCCCTTTGCGGCTGACGGTTGTGTTGGGGTACCGCCGCATGCTGCCATGAAGAGCATCACGATGGCCATACAAAGCGTCACTAAACCTTTTCTACTCCAGCTTATCATTTGTCGTCTTCGCTCCCTTAAAAAATGTTTTATTTATATAGAGCGTCTTGGGGACGCGCTATTTCCACCAAATGTAAGGCTAACCCTTCACAGCCCCGGCTGTAATACCGCGAACCAGCTGCTTGATTCCGAGCACGAGAAGCAGCAGCGATGGCAGCATCACCAACGTAACGCCAGCTAATACGAGATTCCACGAAGTCATTTCTTCGAACTGCAGCATACTGATTCCAATCTGTACGGTACGCATTTGCTCGCCGTTTGTGATCAGCAGCGGCCACAGGTACATGTTCCAATGTGTCAGGAACGAGTAAACACCAAGTGTCGCTAATGCCGGACGAGCCAAGGGCAGGACCATCTGGAAAAAGCTTCGTATATGACCGCAGCCATCGATCTTTGCTGCTTCGAACAGCTCGGCAGGAAGCTGCAAGAAAAATTGGCGCAGTAAAAACGTACCGAACGCCGTAGCCAGAAAAGGTACAATCAGCCCTTCGTAGCTGTCCAGCCAGCCCCAGCTTTTAACGGTCAAATAATTGGGAATCATCGTGACCTCCCATGGAATCATCATCGTGGAAAGGAACAGCGCGAACAGAATGCCTTTGCCTGTGAACCTTAAAAAAGAGAAGGCATAGGCGGCCATGCTGGCGGTCAGCAGCTGTCCGATCATAATGGCGGTAGATATCAGTAAGCTGTTCATAATAAATGTGAAGATCGGGACCAGGTGCGTAACAGTAATGAAATTATCCCAATACAATCCACCAGGCAGCAGCTTGGGCGGGTAGGACGATGATTCCGCTGGAGTCATCAGAGCTGCCGAGAACGTAAACAGCAGAGGATACAGTACCAAAGCTGCGGCGATACCTAATAGAAGGTATACGACGGTATTTTGAAAGCGGGTGGTCATTGATAATGCACCTTCTTTTCAAAAAAGGTAAACTGCAGCACGGTCAAAATAAGAATGATGGCGAACAGAACCAGTGCCTGTGCGCTGCCGATACCGAACCGGAAATTAACAAACGCATCCTGATAAATGTTATAAACGACTACATCGGTCGTGTACATCGGACCACCCTTGGTCAAAATGTGCATTTGTCCAAACGATTGGAAGGCTCCAATTACCGATACGATAGCTACGAAAAATAGCGTTGGCGATACGAGCGGCAGCGTTAGCTGTACGAAGGTTCGGATCGGTCCCGAGCCGTCGATTTTGGCGCTGTCATATATTTCCTCAGGCACACCCTGTAGTCCGCTCAGCAGTACGATGTAATTGAAGCCAAGCGTCATCCAGATCGTCATCATCGAGACAGAGATCAGCGCCCAGGCAGGATCGGTAAGCCAACCAACAGGTGAAATACCCGCGAGGCTCAAAAAATAATTAAGTGTACCGACGCTTGGATGGAACAGCATCATCCAGATCACAGAGCCGGTTCCGACAGAGATGGCGATAGGTAAAGAGAATATAAACTGGAACACGCGCATGCCGCGCAGTCTGGATTGCGTCAGTGCTGCCAGCAGCAGCGCCAACAGGATACAGGTAGGGACGGTCAGCAGGGTAAAGGACAACGTTACCTTCAAGCTTTGGTAAAAGCGCTCTGACAGGAACAGCTCCTGGAAGTTCGCCATGCCTACAAATGCGGCAATGCGTCCGCGCGGGTCGGTCAGATGCATACTCAGATAGATGGATTGCAGCAGCGGATAAAATAGGAATACGCCAAACAGCAGCAGAGAGGGGGCCATAAATAAATAGGCAAGCAGATTTTCCTGCAGACGCTGCTTGTGAAGGCTTTGGGTACGGCCTACGGCAGCTGGCTTTGGTCTGTTATTGGAAATGCTCCCGAGTTGTTTTTCCATGAGGCTCATGCTTCATTCACTCCTGACGGTAACGGCCTTAGAGAGGCGGTTAGCATTTGATGGGGAAGCTGAGTTCTTCCTTGGCATCTTTGTCAGTATAAAGCGCATTTGTTAACCAGGGGTCAACTACATATAAAGGTTTTATGTAGATAAGGGTCAATCTCTACCAACAACCGATCCTGAATATTGCCAAGGGGTCAATGGTGAAAGCTGCAAGCCGTGTATGTTGTTAAGCAGGATAAGGCGACATGTAATAATTCCCATATAATGATGACCTCCCGTATCTAGCAAAAAGTATGCGAGCCAGTAGGTGCCACAAATAACGCAATACAAAGACCTCTTCTGCTGCAGCAGAAAAGGCCGTATATCAACAATGTGGCTCCGAGTAAGGTGGATCATGTGTATGGCACCGTTTCTATTTGGATACCACATCCACAACGATGCTGTTAAGCAAGCGGTCGTTGACGTATGCCATAAGCCGCCACCGTCCAGGTTCAGGCAACGACATGGATGACACCGCCGTGCGATCAGCTCCATTCAGGCCTCCGCCTAACTGACTTGTCGAGAACACTTGTATGAGTTCAGTTGAACCCTGTTTGACGGCCATTACCTTGAATTCGCCCTCAAGCTCTTGCTCCGATCCCCACAAATGCCACATGTATTTGTTGCCCTTGCCTGCAATGAAAGGTTGCTGGTCTAGTGTTACACCCTTTTCATTTAGATAAGGACCTACAATAAAGCCAGCTTTTCCTTTCTCACCAACCAAAATATAGGAACCGTTCTTGCCATCCCCGCTTATATAAGGCAGTTCAAAAGTAGGACTTACCATCCAGGATGGTTCCGCTACAGACAATACAGCGTCACCGTATAATTGATCGTTTACAAGCACCTCATATCGCCACATGCCACCAAGAGGAAGTGCAAACGTCGCTGTAAAACGCTCCAAACCCGGATACCCCGAGCTTGGTTCTGTAATTGTTTGTGGAGGGAGTGCGATTACGCTCATACCGGTTTCTTGATGATAAGCGGAGATCGCTATTTGGTTACCTGCAAACGTAGCAAAAGGCGCTGTAAAATGAATCATATACCCGAATGGTCTGCCCGCAGTAAGGTTAGGGTCAGGGAAAATAGTGAACAGTGTCTGATCATGAAGTCGATATTCCATTCGAGCAGTCCAAGTGTCTGTTACTGCTGCAGATGTTGGATTCTGACCTTGCTCTGTAACGTTCTTCGGCAGGAGGGCGAATACCATGATTGCACTGACAACTACAAGGATAGCCATCGCCGGAATCAACAGGAGCGACCTTTGTTCTTTCGCTTGCGGCCGCTGCTTCGTCTTGTTCATGATGTCCTGCTTCATTTGCTCCGTAAAGCGAGGCTTCATGAACGGGGATGAGTTGAACGCTTCGCTCCATTGTGGCGGTTGCTCTTTCATAGTCACTGTCACTCTCCTCCTTGGTAATCGTTGTTCAGCATATCGGATAATTTTTTTCGTGCTCGATGAAGTCGTGTTTTGACGGTTGCTTCCGGTATTTCAAGCAGTATGGAAATTTCTTTGTTCGTTAGCTGATAATGAGCATTCAAAAGCAGTATTTCTCTGAATTTGCGGGGAATCCGCATAAGAGTTGCCCAAATATGGCGGGTCTCCAAGCGATCAAACAGCTCTGCTTCAGCCGACCGTGAGGAGCCTTTTCGAATAACATAATCAACCAAAGTCACTTTACGGATGAACGCACTTTTCAAATAATTGAGTGACTTGTTGCGCGTGATCGTCAATAGCCAGCTTTTCACACTACATTCGCCTCGAAAGCTGTATAACTTGTCATATACGGATAAAAACACATCCTGAGTGAGATCATCCGCTGCGTCAGCATGACGGGTTAGAAAAAACGCGAAGTTCCAAACGTCGTTTCCATATTGGGTCATCAGGTCCCCAAGTATAACGTCTTTATCACTCCCGCCACTCAGATGCTGTAAATAATGTGGTTCCACGAAATCACCTCTACTATTAGACAGACTGCTAAGTGAATAGTTCCCGAAATATAAAAAAACGACCTCTTTTGATAAAGAGACCGTTCATGAGTGCGTGTAATGGACTTATTTTACTGTCTACGTGATGAGTGTCATTCACTTTCTTTTATAAGGGACTTGGTGAAATACAAGTTTAAATCGTCATCCGCACAAACCTCAGTACCGGGGGTGACAGGCTGCTGCCTGTACATCAAACCCCTGCCATCTGGCATATATCCTCTTCTAGCGTATAAGCGCTGTGCACTCCCATAGCTCTGATAAAGTCCAACACCAATGCCCACAATTCCGTATTTGTTGAAGGCTATGTTCTCGACGGCTTCCATGAGCGCATGACCGATTCCGAGCTTTCGCAAAGGAGGGATTACATTAAAATCGTTGATTTCCGGTATGCCATTTTCTCTAAAATAAGGATATTCAGAGGTTGAGAGCAGATGCAGACTTCCTGCAAACTGACCGTCGTAAGAGGCCAATAACGTTATCCGTTGATTGGTTACATTTTCTTCCCAGCACTTCTCGATGTAATCCAAAGGCTTGTTAATCTTGTGTTCAGTAAAAATACGAAACACGGGTTCTATGTCTGCCTTCGTCATGGGTCCAACTTCAATCGAATTCGTCATAGTCATACCTCATTTCCCTTGATCGCCATTTTTCTTCGATAGGACGTAAATAATGAACGTATTCCAAAATAACTTGCCTGTTCATCTTCATATATCTCCCGTGTAATTAATCCAATTGCGGTGGAACCCGATGAAGTGTAGCCTGTTCGAAGCCGTATGCAATTTTTATCAAAGTCGGTTCACTCCATGCTTTACCAGAGAAAACAACACCAAATGGACCTTTTGTAGCGTCTCCATCGGAATCGATAATGCCATTCACTGAATAGCCGGCCGGAACCGTAATTAAGGGATAGCCCAATCGTGCAGCAATATACATGCCGTCTACATCCCCAGGTAGCAGAAGTGCATCCAAGGAATGCGTATCTATGGCATAATCAATGCCTTGCTGCAGCGGGAGCTCCGAGTAGGCTTGCTTCTTAATCAGATAGGTTTGCTCGGTTAGAGTGGTTTCTTCGGATCGGATCAACGTGTCCTGTCCATATTGCAGAGTTATTTCGGCATGCTTTTCATTATAGGCAATCAATTCTTTCAAAGAGTGAATCGGCACGGAGTCCGCTAATTGGGATAAGTAATCGTTCAAGCCCTTCTTGAATTCATACGTAATAACATCATTGTTCCAGTTATTCTGTTCAACGTGAAGCGTAACATTATCGACGATAGTGACACCTTCATGGATCAAAGTCGTAATGGCAGCTTCCATAATAGCAAGCCTTTCCTCGTCCAAATGCCTGTAATAATATCGGGGAATCCCTATTCTAGCGTGTCGCAAAAAGCTTGCATCCAAAAAGGGCGTATAGTCTGAAAAAGAACGGTTCTCACTCAATAGCGTAGCCGAATCCTTCTCATCAATCCCTGCACATGCACCCAAAATCATCGCTGCATCCGTAACCGTTCTGGCTATAGGTCCCGGAGTATCCTGACTGCTGGAAATCGGTATAATTCCGGCACGGCTGATCAATCCGACAGTCGGCTTGATCCCCACCAGAGAGGTTTGACATGCCGGTCCAACAATGGAGCCCGCCGTTTCCGTTCCGATCGCTGCTGCGCACAGATTTGCTGTAACAGCCGCCGCAGGTCCTGAGCTGGAGCCGCTAATGAAGAGCTCGCCCGCACCATACGGATTTAGAACAAATCCGCCCCGTGAGCTGTATCCCGCTGGCATCCGGCTGGACATAAAGTTGGACCACTCCGTCATATTTGCTTTCCCGAGCAGAACGGCACCTGCCGAGCGGAGCTTTGATGCTATATAGGCATCCGCCGCTGCGAATGATCCAGCTAAAGCGACCGATCCGGCACTCGTGTGCAGGTTATCCTGTGTATCGATATTATCCTTCAAAAGAATGGGAATGCCGTGCAGGCTTCCCCGACTTCCTGTATCTCTGCGTTCCTGATCTAAAGCACGCGCGATATGTAACGCATCTGGATTGATCTCCAGGATGGAATTGATGCTGGGATCATACTTATGTATTCGGTCCAAATAGGCTTGAACAAGCTCTTCCGAGGTTATGGATCCGGATTCCATAGCTGTTTGCAGCTGTGTCAGGTCTGCTTCGATGATCCATTCATGCAGATTTATACTCATTGGGATAGTCCTCCTGAACATGACGTAGTGGTGCATGACTTACATGGGATTGAGCCTGGACAAATAATCTTCTTCCATACTTTGGGTATAGAACTCGATGACATTATTTTCAGTGTCCTTAAAATAGACTCTTTTATGAATACCTCTTGTGATGATCTTGTTGTCGATGTGATGGCTCTCAAGCAAGTGAATCGCTGCTTCAATTTGGTCTATTCCTATATATAACGCCAGATGCACGTGAACACCGCCTTCATCAAATAACCCATTCCATAAAGAAACCGGGGAGGCCTTTTCCACAAGCTGCTGATTATTAAAATTGCGCGGCAGCCATAATCCTAATCTCGTCGGTCCACCCACATACAGCCATGTAGCCCAAATTTCATTGGCTTCTTCTGTAAATTGATTGTCCTGATAACCCCATTGCTGCACAACAGGAAATCCTAACTGACCTGACCAAAAGTCAACGGCACGTTTCATATCGTTAACTTCCAACACGACCTCTGACACGCCTTGGGCTTTAATTTTCATATAGGCCTCCTTATTTAAGGAACATACTTGACTCACTATCATTAAGGATACTGTTCCGCTGTGGCACGATCAAGGTTATGAATGAATAAAACCAATATATCCAATCAAATATCCAATTAAGGGAAACACTTAGAACCGGCTCGTTAGTCGCTTGATAGAAGGGAGAAGCACCGTGGACACAACCTAGAGAAGATGATATCCTGATTTTACGCAGATTTTGTTGAACTGGCCCGTGGAAGCGGTTCGACAGTTATTTGAAACAAGGGAGACGCAGCCGTGGACACAAGACAATGGATGTCGGTAACACTTTTTCTCGCAGCGGCGCTGATGGTGTTCGTCTCTTTCTTGTCTTATCGGAAACGCCATCTGCCTGTTGCCAAAACGATGATTCTGATTATGCTGGCAGCAGCTTGCTATGCACTCGGTTACGCGTTTGAGGTGTTGAGCCGGGATTTAAATGAAGTGAAGCTATCACTTCAAATCCAATATTTGGGTATTCCCTTCGTTACTACACTTTGGTTCTTTCAGGTCATTCAATTTACCGGGACGGCGGCTCGTTATCGCAAGCTTCTTGCGATCGTACTGTTCGTTATCCCCACAGCGGTCTTTTTCCTCCATTTAACGAATGATTGGCATCACCTGATCTATGAACGCTATATACTCAATCAGGACGCTTCGGTTCCTTTGTACACAACGGACAAGGGACCTTGGTATAAGGTGCACACCATCTATAATTATTCCGTGCTGCTGTGCGGCATGCTGTTGTTTATCCCGATGTATTGGCGGGCTTTGCCGATTGTGCGCAAGCAAATCGTTGTCCTTCTTTTGGGTGCAGCAGCACCGATGTTTTTAAATTTGTTCTTTTGGGCCGGCATTAAAGTTGATTTAACACCGTTCGGATTCGCCGTATCCGGTGTCGTTTACACGTGGGGAATTCTCCGGTTTAATCTGCTTCGCTTAACGCCGCTGGCGATGGCCAAAGTGTTTGAAACGATTCGGGACGGGGTCATTTTGTTTGATTATGAGGACCAAATCGTCAGTTACAATAGCGCAGCTCAAGAGGTGCTTCCCGAGCTCGGATTGATGAAACGCTCCCCCGTTAACATGGAGAAGGTTTTGTCGGCGAGTCCGGAGCTGCTAGAACGTATTCGCACCGCAAGTGACGGGGACGAACGCTTCCCGTTTCAAAGATTCCATGCCAACCGGATCAAGTATTACAACTGCAGTTTGTCACACATCTACGAATCGGGTGAAATTCTGATCGGTAAAATTTTGATGTTCAGCGATATTACGGAGTTGAAGGAGAGCGAAACCCGATTGCTCGAGAACGCCCGGCAGCTGTCCGAGTTGAACGCATTCAAGGATAAGCTGTTCACTGTAGTGGCACACGACATTCGCGATCCGATCGCACTCCTTGTTAGCTTGACCGAGCTGCTGGGCGATGAACTGACCGCAGCCGACTTTGAGCATGCCGAATTGGTTAGAGAGCTTAAAGGACAAGTGCAGAGCACGTTCCATCTCGTCGAAAATTTGCTCGATTGGTATCGCAGCCAGAAAGGGAAAGTTGTGTTTCGACCGTTGGGCTGGAATTTGCAGCAGGTCGTCCGGCAGGCTTTGATGTTATCTGGTACCAAGGCGGCTATGAAGCAAATTCGGATGACGGAGGGAATTGACGAGAAGCTTACGGTCAGGGCCGATAAAGAGATGTTGGATCTCATTCTGCGAAATTTGCTTTCGAACGCCATCAAGTTTACAGGAATAGGTGGGTCGATTGAGATCGGGGCCGTTCTGGAGGGTGATCTGATTGTCGTGTCCATCCGTGACAACGGAGCGGGAATCGATGATCAGACATCGGAATTGCTGCGTCTGGAGGAGCCATTCTTAAAGGCGATGGTTAACGGGAACGATTCTGGGGATACAAGATTCGGACTCGCGCTGACCCGTGAATTCGTTCGTATCCATGGCGGTACCCTTTGGTTCGAGAGCGTGCCTGGAATTGGAACGACCTTCTCGTTCACCTTACCCGGCTCAGCTGGTATGCGAAACGCGTTCGACAACGGTGGAATGGAGGAGGAAGCTTATGAAAGTTATTTTGGTGGACGATGAGCCGACAATGCATCTGATTTTGCGTAAAATGCTGGTCAAGCTGCCTGGGGTTGACGTGGCAGGAGCTTTTACGGATACGCAGTCTGCAACCTCCTTCCTAAGGGAGAACACCGGTATCGGACTCGCTTTCGTAGACATCTCCATGCCTGGCGAGAGCGGAGTAGAGTTTGCTGCCAAGTTGGAAGTTTCTGATCCTACGATGCAAGTCGTCTTTGTCACGTCGCACAAGGAATATGCCTTGAAGGCTTTTGAACTGTCCGTGTTGGATTACCTGGTCAAGCCCGTTTCCCAGGAGCGGCTGCAGCGGACGGTCAATCGTGCGCTGGCGAATCAGCAGGCTGTTCATTCGCCATTACTGTCAGCCCCGGCTTCCGCAGATTGTGGCAGGATCGTCTTAACGACACTTGGCGACGTTACTGTGAGTAATGAAGCGGGACGCGTCAAGTGGATCTCGCGAAAATGCGTGGAGCTGTTCGCTTATTTACTGCTTTACCGAGGCAAACGAATTCCTCGTTCAAGACTGGTAACGGATATTTTCGGAGGGATGTACCAAGTCAATGCGGAGAATTACTTGAATACGACCGCCTATCAATTGCGTAAGTCTTTGGAACCGCTGGGCATGCGCGAGGTCGTACGCTCGGAGAATGATGGCTATGCGCTCGAACTAAAGGATTACATTATCGACTGCGTGGAATTCGAAAAGCAAGTGGAAAGGCTGCAAACCATAGATATCGAAAATGTGGAGAGTGCGCTGCAGATCGAACGGATGTATACGGGCGATCTGTTCGGGGACAAGGCGTACGTGTGGGCCATTCACGAAACGGAGCGTTATGCGGAACTGTATGCTTCGTTCGTAAAGCGGCTTGCCGCCGTGCTGATGTCGCTGGGGGATACGACCACCGCTTCCAAGCTGCTGCTTAAGCTGAATGAACGCAATCCGTTGGACGAATCGGTTATTCGCCAGCTTATAACGATCCGCGAGATGACCGGGGACAAAAAAGGCTTAACGGCTCTGTATACGGATTATGTTCGGCTTCTCAGCCGGGAGCTTGGTATCCGACCGTCCGTGGATCTGATACATCTATATGACATGCTGCTAAAGCGGTTATCCGATAAAAAATAAAATATGAAGGCTTATCAAATGAGAAGCAAGCTGCCGCACGTAAGTAGCGCGACAGCTTGCTTTTTACTTATATGCTCATCGTTCGACTGACCGGCTAACCAGCAAAAAAGTGCGCTGGCATGCCGGCTACGCCAGGCTTCACGCGAAATATGCCGCCTGCATGCGGCTGCTTCGCCAAAGCCTCGTCCGATTGACGAACACGGGCAGTCGTGATGTATAACTCATCCAGATTCGGTCCGCCAAATGTGCAGGATGAGACCTGGGCTACGGGGATCGGGATGGCAATCAGCATTTCACCTGTATGCGGATTCCAGCGTGACACCTGCCAGCCGTCCCACTGCGCGATCCACAGCATACCCTCTACATCAATCGTCATGCCATCGGGGAATCCACCGCCCTCAGGGATTGTGATAATGGTACGCTGACCGCTTATAGCACCTGTATCGATATCATAATCGTAGGCTACCACTCGCTGTGTCGGCGAATCAATATAATACATCGTGCGTCCATCGGGACTCCAGGCGAGTCCGTTGGAAACCGTCACCCCATCAACCATCTTACGAACGGTATGATCGGCTTCAAGACAATATAACGAACCGACAGGCTGCTCTTCGAGATGACTTGTCGTACCCGCCCAGAACCGACCTGCGGGATCACATTTTCCATCGTTAAAACGATTATCCTGGAGCTGCTTCTCGGGGGCATTGACCAATGTCAGCTGCTCTGTTTCCAGGTCCAACAGGAAGAGCCCATGCTGCAAGGCCAGCACGACACCGCCAGACTGTCTCGGTACGACAGCACCTACCATTTGGTCCAGCTGAATAGTACGGTCTTCTAAAGTTTGCGGATTCAGAATATGCACCCTTTGTCCTTTAATGTCTACCCAGTAAAGCAGCCCGCTGCGGTGATCCCAGCAAGGGCCTTCTCCCAAAGTGGCCTGCGCATCAACAATCAATTCCACTTGTAACGTGTCCAAATTTCTTTCCTCCAGCCTGCAGGGCAGTTATTTTTGTTTTAATTGGGACGAGCTTATTGTCATGATGACTGGCTATGAGCCGTAAGCAGCATCGAATTCAATAATATTGTGATCGGGATCCAAAATATAAATTTGCGAGAAGCCGGCGAGACTGTTAGGTCGGGCTTCATAAGGAATAGCTGCCGCTTCCAGCGATTGTATCGTATTCTGATAGCTTTTGACCCAGATGGCAAAATGGCCGTCAATCGAATTAATTTCACTTTTGCGCAACGTTTCTCCATCTGGAAATTCCAGTAAGTGCAGCTGCTGGGAGTCACCTATCGCATACCAGGCCCCCTCTGAATCGAATGGAGGTCTTACTAACTCCTGAAATCCAAGCGTACTGCCGTAGAATTGCTTGGCCTGCTTCAAATCCCTGATAGCAAGACTAATATGGTGCAGCCTTTCAAATTCAATCATCGTAGCTCCTCCGTGGTATCCATAGTAAATTCCAGCTCGGTCAGGCAACCTATGTCATAGTAATTAAGCGACTTGGAGTTATGTTCTCAAGGAGATCAAGCATCGGTGCTGTTTCTCTTCCAAAACATTTCGATGCTTGTAGTCTATTATCCTCTATAACCGTTTGATTTATAAAGCTTATCATATCAACAAGGGCTGCCGCTCAATCGTTGGATTGAAGCGGTAGCCCTCGCGTTTTTTTACCAAGGATCAAGTCCCAGCAGCTTTCTTCCGAGCGGAGTGAGGTCGGGATCTTCAGGTGTTTGCGTAAGCTCCCAGCCGCGTGGGTCAACAGGCAGTGGATTGAATTTATTGGACTGCTGGTGCATCGAGGTTTTGTTCTTCAAGCTTTCTAGAGCCAATCTTTGTCTTTCTTCAAATTGTGAAGGGTCAGACGGGTACATCGTAATATATTGCGCCAACCGTGGCCGGTCTGATAAATTCTCTCCGTTACCATGCGCAACCAGAACATCCCATAGCAGCAGATCGCCAGCTTCGCCTGGAATGACCTCGACTTCATGTCCCGAATAATCAGGGTTGATTGGGTTACGGTCCTCCGGCTGGGTTTTCAGCCATTGCTCAAAATCCTTATAAATACTCGGTACGCAGCGGAAGCCGCCTTGATGAATATTCGTATCCTCCAGGAACAGAACGCCTTGCAACGGCCGCGGTTGGGGAAGAGGGAAGGTTAGGTTGGTCGTATCGGAATCCCAATGAATAAAGCTCGCGTTCAATTCCGGTTTATCGTCCCGCTTAGGCGGTTTCATGTTGACGCGGTCAACGGTTACCCACAGCTTTTCTTCACCCAGCAGCTCAGCGAACGCTTCATATAACCGCGGATATTGACGGTTGTCCCATAAGGCCTGATGCTGGAAAAGCGGAACCATGCCTCTTTGTTGATCATTCCACAGCTGATCCATACCTTCAGGAGGTGTATACCATTCATCCTGATTATCCGGTGATTTACCCATGAATTCCCAGATCGTATCTACGGCCTTCTGGCAGTTTTCCTTGGGAACCGCATTTTTAATAACCACATACCCATTTTCTTGAAAAAACTTTTTCATTTCTGCTGTCATAACTGCCATTTCTCTCATCCTTCCAGTGTGTAGGTTGTATTAGCCTTTTACGGCACCGCTAGTAGTGCCTTGTGCAATATATTTCTGTACGAAAAATCCGACAATGATCATAGGTACCATCGTGACTGTGGCTGCAGCGCTGCTTTTGCCCCAATCTACGGAAATTGCGCCTACGAAGGTCGAGATGCCTACAGGTAAGGTGTAGGTGTCCATATCCGTCAGCTGCATGGAGAACAGCAGCTCGTTCCACGAATATTGCATGGCCAGAATAGAAGCCGCTGCAATGCCCGGCAGTATAATCGGGACGACAACCTTCCAAAAAACCTGCATTTTCGTACAGCCATCAATGGTTGCTGCATCGTTAAGCTCCTTCGGCACATCCCGCATGAAGCCCATCAGCAGCCAAATTATAAAAGGTAAATTAAGTGCAGCATGGGCAACAATGGGACCGACCAGAGTGCCGAGGAAGCCGGTAAGCCTGATTAAAGTGAACAAGGGAAGCAGCATGGAGATCGCCGGAACCAGCTTGCCCAGCAGAAAGCCGTTGGCTATCGTATTGGACCATTTTGAGCGAAAGCTGGTCAAGCCATAAGCGGCAAACGTGCCGAAGCCGACAGCAATGAGTGAAGAGATCACGGCGACATACGTACTGTTAATAAAGTATAAGGAGAAGTCCCCTTTTGAAAATGCGTTAAAATAGTTCGTTAAAGTTGGACTAAACCACAAGGTAGGTGTGGTAGTGAAAATGTCCATTTCTTTTTTGAACGAATTGGTGACGACTAATGCAATGGGCACGATGGTCCACAGCGTGAAAAAGAGCAGTACAATGATTTTAAAACCCACACCTGTCCAGCGTGTTAGCATAGGGTCTCCTCCTAGGCGCGTTCCTTATGGAACGCTGACTTCGTAAGCATGAACTTGTTGTATGAAGCAGAAGTGGCTTGGCAAACACGAGTCTTAATCTTCTTTTCCCGCAGCCGAGTTTTTCATTAAAGAGCCGAAGAGCAGGATAAGTCCAACCAAGGTTAATACCGATACTGCCATCGCGTAACCCATTTCATTATTCTCATACGCTTGTTTGAACGCGTAGATGCTGAGTGAGGAGGTGGAATTGGCAGGTCCACCGCCGGTCAGGGCGAAGATGATGTCGAATACCCGAAAAGCATCGGTACCGCGTATGAGCAGGACGACCACGATCACCTTGCTTAACAAGGGAAGAGTGATATTGACCATGGTCCGAAAAGGTCCTGCTCCGTCAATTTTGGCAGCCTCATACAAGTCATTGGGAATTGAGGTAAGCCCTGCGGACACGACCAGCATAATAAAAGGAGTAGCGTGCCAGGCATCGGCCAGCACGATGCTGAATAATGCCCAGCCCGTCGTCTGCAAGCCGCCGAAATGTGAATCAAGTCCGAATAAGCCCAGCACGTAGTACACAATGCCATAGGTGGGATCATACATATAGCGCCATATCAAACCGACGATAACATGTGAAATCAATAGCGGCATGGTGAACAAGGCGCGGAAGAAATTCGCCATCTTCATAGGAAGACCTAACAGGAAGATTGAAATGCCGATGCCCAGTGCCAGCTCAAGGGTAAGCGCCATGGCAGTAAACAATAGGGTGTTCCATAAAGATTGTAGCGCGACTTCATCCTTGAAAAATCGAATGTAATTATCTAGAAAAACGAAGGTTCCTGCTGCCTCTTGCCCCAGTTTATAATCATATAAGCTCATAACCAGCGCATAAAAGAGAGGAACAATCATTGCTATGAAGACCACGGCCGCTGCCGGAAGAATGAGAAATCCGGCAAGATAGTTGACCTTCCCCGAATTAAGGCTGCTCCGGGAAAGCTTCTTCATATCAATAGCTCCGTTGTGGGATGTATTCATACTGGGCTCTCCCCCTTGTATAGTAGTTATTCATGCTAGTTAGAAGGAAGCAGCTAAATCAGCTTGAATTTTTTCTAATATTTGTTTCGGATCTGCACCAGTAACAATAATGGACGACATTCCATTGCCAAGTGCTTCTATCAGTTTGGGTGCATTGGGCTGCATCGGTGCAGTGACGCCATCCTTTAGTGCGGCACCGACTGCTGGAAGCCACGGCGCTTTGGAGACAAGCTCACTATCGTTAAATAACGATTGCCTCAGGCTAATATGGCTGCTGTTTTTCAAGCTCAATTTCTTCTCGGTCGTTTTACTGGTTAACCATGCTGCGAGCTGAAAGGCTTCCTTCGGATGCTTGCTGTCCTTGGGCAGGCACCAACTCCACACATTGATCAAACCGGCTTCATGCTTGTTATAAGGCAGAGGAGCATAGCCCAGCTTACCCGCGACCTTGGACTTTTCCTTGTCTTCAAGCTGTGAGAGCAGACCCGATTGCGTAATACCGATTGGTATTTGCCCGAACTGAAGCCCTTTGGTAACCTCATCCCACCACCATGTTGTGCTACCCTTGGCGGAGGTTGCGGCAAGCTTTTTCCAGAATTCCATCGTTTCGATGTTCGCGGGTGTGGCCAGTGCCAGCTTGCCCGATTTGTCAAAATAATTGGAGTCGTTGGAATGATTCAGAATCGTATAGATGCTGACGCTTGCGCTGCCTTGCTTGCCCGGGATGCCAATTCCTGTGCCCTTGTCAAAGAAATGCTTCGATACTTTTAAAATATCATCCCAGGTTTTGGGTGGTTGTAGCCCTTCAGCCTGCAGCATTTCCTTGTTATATACGAGTAAAGGCGTTTGTTCGAAATTAGGCAGCCCATACAATTTATTGTCAACCGTAAACGTCTTGATGACACTGGGATTATAATCCGCAAAGTCAAAATTGCTGCCTGTTAATGACGTATCTTTAATCAAATCATCCAGTGGGGCCAAAAAGCCCGATTTCACGTAATCGCCCAACCAGGCTTCCTGTGCCCAGATCAGGTCGTATTGACCGGTTTGGCCTGACATGTTCAGCGATTGCTTTTGTTTCAGCTGTCCGAAATCGATCGCGTCCATCTTGACTTTGATGCCCGTTTCCTTCTCAAATTCCTTCAGCAGCTCGGCTTGATCGTCGGCGTGTGGTCCTGCCCAGCGGGATATTGTCAATTGGACGTCACTTTTTGCAGCTGACTTGGGAGCTTCTTTTGAAGTGCCTTCATTTCCGACGGTTTTGGCAGTCCCGGTCGTACCTGCAGCACCAGAGCAAGCAGAAAGCAATAACGTGAACGATAAACCCATTAAGGAAAGCTTGATTCTTGACACAGAACATTCCTCCATCGTATATTTCAGGATTTGTGTAATCGATTACATAAATAATTGTTGGGGTGGGTGTCCATGGACACGTTGTCACCCGTGATTTTAACGTCGATTTAACAAGCTATCTCTAATCTGTCTTTTGTAAACTTCGGGTGTAATGCCAGCGTGCAGCTTGAACAATCTACTGAAATGGGCCAGATGCTTGAAACCTGTTTCCACGCAAATCTCGGTCACGCTTCGTCTCGGATTCGTCATAAACAAATTACGAGCCTGATTAATCCGTCGACGGTATATATAATCGAAGATCGTAAAGCCTGTAATTTCCTTAAACAGCTTGGACAAATAGGACTTGCTGAAATGCAGGTGATCCTCCATTTGCTCCAAATGAATTTCGGCTGCGTAGTTATCTTCAATAAAGGAGATGATCTGCTGGACAATACGTTCCTTTTCCGAGGCGCTTTCCGTTTTATGCTGCAAAGGATTCAGACATTGCTCATAAATGATATAAAGCAAATCGACGAAAGCCAACTGCATCCGATATACACCCGTTCGATTTTGTCGCAGCTGCTGTTCGTTCATATTAGCCAGCAGGCGCTCCACTTCTTCCTTTTCTTTCCCATTAAGGCTGATTCTCCGATTCCTGAGTTCCTGAAAAGGCTGAAGCAAATTAACAGCATAAGGCAGCTCCAGAAAAGGTCTCAGAAAGGTCGGGTCGAAATGCACGATGGTCCGAATATAAGGAACCGTAGGATCGGCATTTGCGCCATGAAGCGTCATTCCGTACATGAGAATCAAATCGCCGGGAGAGAGCATATAAATCTTGTCACCAATCAAATAATTGCAGCGTCCCTGATGAAAATAATACACTTCATAAAAAGAATGGGAGTGAAACATAGGAACAATCGGATTTTCAACCCAGTAGTCGAAATCGATCATTCCTTTTTGATCGAAAGCGATTGGAAGCATCCATTATTCCTCCTGAACCCTTGTAAGATTAATAAATAGCTAGCGAATACCACACCTCTGTTTACTTGATTTTTAATCAAATAATCCTCATGTCCAAGCCCATGCTATCAGGGTCAGCCTTTCCGGATGAAAGCCTTCCCATGAGGTGGAAGTGCCTTTCCCTCTTGGTATGTGGAAAGTAACTTCTTTGTTATTATAGCATTAGTCCAGAAGAATTGTTTCACTGTCGTTCGACAGATCGAACCGCTCATTTAACTGTGGTTCTTCTATCTAAGGGGGAGGCGGAATGTTTAAATCCTTCGATTTAAGGTTAATCAGATCATGTGAGCACGATACAACCACGCGGAGGCAACTTAAACTATGGAGACAACCAAATCGGACTATATCCTCATCCTACATACAGGCAATGATATTCTAATAGAAGAAGATATTCATGAATCCTTTGATATCGACAGCTACACGCAGCAAAATCAAGTGAAATTGATGGACTACGAGTTTATTACCAAGCAGGAATTCAATGATCGATTGGATCAAATGCTGGGCGAATACTAAACGATCAGACATTGTACATACAACCGCCAAACCCGCGATGATTCATGTGGAGGTTTGGCGGTTTTTATGTCTAGTAGATGATTCAGACTTCTTTGGCGATACATGATATAAGTCAGGGAAAACATGGGTAAAGTGAGAGGAGAAGACAATACTGCATATATACAAGGTGCTGGCTTGGATTGATGCGGAATTGGACTGGAAAAGGAGATACTGACTATGAATCATATAGACCTTACCGCTAAACGGAAACAAAGAAAGCTGCTGTTCGGTGTTGGTCTTAGCTGGCTGTTCGATGCGATGGATGTAGGGATTATTTCGTTTATTGCCGCTGCATTGGCAGTGGAATGGAGCCTTGGGGCTGAACAGATCGGATTGTTAGCGGCGATCAATTCAATCGGCATGGCGGTGGGCGCAGCCGTCGCGGGATCGATGGCGGACAAGTACGGCCGCAGGTCGGTGCTGCTGTGGACGCTGCTCATCTTTTCTGTGTCCAGCGGACTGTCGGCGCTGGCATTCAGCTTTGTGATGCTGTGCGTGCTTCGCTTCACGGCAGGTTTCGGACTGGGCGGCGAGCTGCCGGTTGCTTCGACGCTGGTGTCCGAGTCCGTGCCCCCGAAGGATAGAGGGCGCGCAGTCGTCCTGCTGGAGAGCTTCTGGGCATGCGGCTGGATCATTGCGGCATTGATTGCCTACTTCATCATCCCCCACTATGGCTGGAGGACGGCATTTGCGATAGGGGCTGTACCGGCGCTGTATGCCTTATATTTGAGGCGGGCGATACAGGATTCGCCTCGCTTTACCGAACAGCGCAGCCTTAAGCTGTCGTTCCGCGAACGAGTGGTGGCGGCCTGGTCGCCGAAGTATCGCAGATCGACGATAACCTTGTGGATCTTATGGTTCACTGTCGTATTTTCTTACTACGGCATGTTCCTGTGGCTGCCCACGGTGGTCATGCTGAAAGGCTTCGGACTAGTAAAAAGCTTTCAGTACGTACTGATTATGACGCTGGCCCAGCTGCCCGGATATTTTACCGCCGCCTATTTGATTGAAAGATTCGGCCGTAAGTTTGTGTTGGTTACCTATCTGCTGTTGACGGCGGTGAGTGCGATATGTTTTGGAAATGCCGATACGGTCGGTGTGCTGATTGCATCGGGCATCTGCCTTTCTTTCTTTAATCTTGGTGCCTGGGGAGCGATGTATGCTTACACGCCAGAGCTGTACCCGACCGCGGTTCGTTCCACTGGAGTAGGTCTTGCCGCTTCCTTCGGGAGAATTGGTGGTGTCGTCGGGCCCTATCTTGTAGGTATGCTCGTTGCTCGGAAAATACCGATCACGTCGATCTTCACCGTGTTTTGTATAGCGATCGTGATTGGTGCGGCTGCTGTGTTGTTTCTGGGCAAGGAAACGAAAGGGACGGACCCGGATCGAGAGACGACGGATAGTGAGATGAGTGTTCAATAAAAGATCGTTAGAAGCATACGAGAAGCCCAGGATTCTATTTTCAGGAATCCTGGGTCTTTTTTTGCGTTTAGCTTGCTGGAAAATAAGAAACCGTTAAGAAATTCCCTTATAAATTGTTAAGATTTTACTGTTACACTTATCTTATCTCCAATCTGAATAGAGTTGCCCGGAAAGCATCATTTCCGGTGACAGTAGGGAGTTGTACCCAAACATATCATTATCAGAAAAGGAGGTTTCGTCTATGAGAAGTTTCATCATGAGTATGCTGCTCATCAGTTTACTTGGGCTATTAGGCTGCTCCGAGCAGCGGCAATTTAAAGGAGAAAGCATCAACTGGTCCGTTGCTTGCTCGGTGACGGCCAAAGACAAATCGTATGAGATACGATATATCGGACAGGAAAGTCAACCTGATACTACTGTTCAGTATGCTTTTAAGGAAAGCCGTAATTTTCAAAATAGCGGTGAAAGCAAGGGCAGCTTCAAGAACAAGATCATCAGCGGAACATCAACGATGAATTCACCGTATTTTGACGAAGATCATTTTACGCTGCATGTCCAATGGAACGATAAAGAGGAAACGGTTCGTGTTGTCAAACAATAGCTTATACTTATACACACCTACTCGGAATTGAGCGACTGTCGATAGCTATGACATAACCTGAGACATTGGAAAATGGCTCGGGTTGTTTAGACATGAAGCTGCCTTTACATTAATTATTTGTGTGACAGGGAAGGAATAGGGGGCTGCTCCCGTGAAGTATAATAGACTTGGCCAACAGGCTTGAATGTGTTCCGATTAGGGAAAGGATTGGCCAATCGTAGAAAGGGTGGATGCAAATGAAAACGATTGTATGTGAACAGCCGGATCAGTTCGTGCTTAAGGAAATGGAAGCGCCTACAACCGGACCCGGTCAGGCATTGATCAAAATACGCAGGATCGGTATTTGCGGGACGGATCTACATGCCTACAAAGGCCGACAGCCGTTTTTTTCTTATCCGCGGGTACTAGGGCATGAGCTGTCTGGAGAGATCCTGGAGCTTGGCAGCCATGAGGGAGGGCTGCAGATCGGTGATCCCGTCGTAATCATACCGTACCAGCACTGTGGCTCCTGCATTGCCTGCCGCAGCGGCAAAACGAACTGCTGCACCAAGCTCGATCTGATCGGTGTGCACAGCGACGGCGGTATGTGTGAGGTGATCGCACACCCAACCTCGCTGCTTATCAAGGCCGAGGGCATCAGCCTGGAGCAGGCGGCTATCGTGGAATGTCTCGCAATTGGCGCTCATGCCGTGAGAAGGTCCGAGCTGCAGCCCCATGTGAACGTGCTGGTCATCGGTTCTGGGCCGATTGGTCTGGGTGTGATGAAGTTTGCCAAGCTAGCAGGCGCAAGGGTCATAGCGATGGACATTAACGAAGAACGTCTGGCTTATTGCGCGCGCTGGGCGCCGGTGGATGAAACGATCAATGCGCTGAATAATCCTTTGGGCCGGCTGCTGGAGCTGACACAGGGCGAGCTGCCGACTGTTGTCTTTGATGCTACCGGCAATGCCAAATCCATGATGGATGCTTTTCAATATACCGCTCACGGCGGCAAGTTGGTGTTTGTGGGTCTGGTCAAGCAGGAGCTGACCTTCAATGATCCCGAATTTCATAAACGGGAGATGACCCTGCTTAGCAGCCGCAACGCAACGAGGGTTGATTTTGAAAAGGTGATGCAAGCGATGGCGGATGGTCATATTGATACGGATTCATACATCACGCACCGCTGCCCGTTTGATGCGATGATCGGTGAGTTTGATTCGTGGCTGAAGCCGGAAACAGGCGTAATCAAGGCCATGGTGGAGCTGTAACGATGAGAGTCAGCAGCTGCATGCGGGTCCGTTAACAGACCGCCGGGAATTCCCGGCGGTCTTCTTGTGTTAGCTTAAAGGGCGCATGTACTGCTTGATCGTGCGGGTTTCACAACGTTCATTTTCCCAAACGGTCAACCCTTATGGTATAATCAAAATCGCTTCAATCTGTTTATTCTTCTGGTACCCGATCTCTAAAGGTACATCAGCACAGGTGTGAAGCCGGATATTGTACAGATAACGGTATTGCCCGAAGGGAGAGCGGAAGTGATCATTCGTTATTGGTTGACAGGCCTGCTTATATGCGTGATAGGCCTTACGATAGTTCAGCAATTCGACAAGCGCAATGCGCATTATACCGATCAGGTTGCTGTTCTCATGTATCATCATCTTCATGAAGAAGATACGAGCTCAAGCACGATCAAGCCCGAGCTGTTCAGACAGCAGCTTGCATATTTGCAGAGCAAGGGACATCACTTCATTACCTTGGATCAATTCAAAAAGTTTCTCGGTGGTGCGGAGGTTCCAGATAATGCGGTACTGGTAACTTTTGACGATGGCTATGAGAGCTTTTATACAATGGGTGTTCCCATATTGAAGGAGCTGCAGATTCCGGCAGTCAATTTTATTATTACTGAGACGCTGGATCACCCGCAGGAGGATACTCCGCCAAAAATGTCGCGGGAGCAGATCACCGCCATGACCACCGGCTCCGATTTGATTGATGCCGAGTGCCATACGCATGCTTTTCATGGTAAACGCGAGGATGGAAAAGCTTATTTGGTTCAAGAAGCCGATGAAACGGATCAACAGTACATAGATAGAATGTTGGCGGATACCCGAACCTGCAAAGCAAATGTGGAGCAGGCTGATCCTCATCAGGTGGATACGATGGCCTACCCTTTTGGCATTTCAGATAAAAATACAGCCCTAGCTGTCCAAGCAGCCGGTATCCACTATGGCTTTACAATCCAGCCCTTGATGGCGACCCGAGGTGTAGATCCATACCGGATACCGCGCATTAATGCAGGTGCACCGCAAGTGTCTCCAGAGGGACTGGAAGCGATAATTGCCCAAAAAATTGTTGCTGTGCGGAAAACGTCTCGTTGAAGATTGGCCAAATTGTGATAAAACCTTTAGGTGTGTGATACGCACCTGGAGGTCTTTTCGTTTTGAGTGCTGCCAGACAGTAACCTTAGAGACGATAGAAGTAAGATGTCATCCTTTGGCTTAGGTCTGTGAGTGTGCATATGTATAAATTGTGATGATTCCATAGGTGCGGTTATAATAGAAATACAATTCTATTGATCCCGAGGAGCTGATACTGATGTCCAACGTATATGTGATTTCTGATCATCATTTTGGTCATACGAATATTATAGACTTTGAATCAAGACCTTTCCGTGACGCCGATGAAATGACTGAAACGATGATTGAGAAGTGGAATGCGGTCGTAACCAAGGACGACAAGGTGATCCATCTGGGCGACTTTTCATTTCTGAACAAGGACAAGACAGCAAATATCGTGTCAAGGCTTAACGGTTACAAAACCTTGATCCTCGGAAATCATGATCGTGGTCGATCGAGAAGCTGGTGGTTGGATGCCGGTTTTGATGAGGTAAGTGAAAACCCAATTGTATATAACGGGTTTTACTTCCTGTCTCATGAGCCGATGTATATGAACAAGCATATGCCTTATGTGAACGTTCATGGCCACATTCATGGACAGAAATATGAAGGAAAGCAGTATATTAATGTCTCAGTCGAGCAGTGGGACTATACGCCAATTTCGTTCGAACAAATCAAGGCGATGGTCATCCCCAGTGAGGAGCAGTAGAGAAAAAGATGTCCAGGTTACAACAGCTTGAATCTCTCCAGATGATGCCATAATTGCTCTTGTTGTAATATTTCGATTTGCCTCGGACCGATCAGATCATAGTGGGGATAGGGCTGGCGATGATGAATATAGTCCGGGTTCAATTCATGAGCTGTACACCAAGCCGCCAGCTTGCCCAGATCGGAGCAGCCTACTTTGGTGACAGTGTTCACATTTGGAAAGCGCGGATCGAACCAATAATGGGTGAGAAAAGCGATATCACCTCTTGCGACCGTAGCTTTCCATTGCTGAAGCTCAGCTCGTTTGATACCGAATGCCATGATGTATGCTCCTTTACCTGGGAGTTCGGATAACCTTGCTCAGCTTGTCAGTTATTGGGCTGTAGTTATGAAGGCTCAAGTAAATCCTTATTATTTATCATAGCAGATTTCAGGTAGTCCCCCAAATCATATCGCGCTTGGAGATCAATCCGCATTCATTTTTCTTTGCCCCGTTTTTAATAAATCATGCATAATTTCCTTCCCTATGAACCAGAATAATATGGGTGATATACCAAACCTAACCATTCTGAGGAGGAGATTCACATCCATAACATCGTCCAGCAAGCGCGTCAATGCCAGCAAATCATCCAACAGCTGATTCAGCAAACGCAGCATTCGAATCAGACCTATCAAATTATGCTTCAACAGGAGCAGCAAAACGCCCAACAGCTGGAGCAAATCGCCCAGCGTGAGCGTCAAGCGGTGCAGGTTATCCAAAATGCGCTGCAAACTCATCAG
Organism: Paenibacillus baimaensis; assembly: GCF_025567575.1. Taxonomy (NCBI): domain Bacteria; kingdom Bacillati; phylum Bacillota; class Bacilli; order Caryophanales; family Paenibacillaceae; genus Paenibacillus; species Paenibacillus baimaensis. The sequence continues at coordinate 179,361 of NZ_JAOQIO010000069.1, forward strand.
GTTGCGCTTCAGCGTATGCAGGAATGCGCTCAATTGTGTTCGCAGCTGGAGATGGCTGTTCAGGAAGCCACGAATGTTGCCTTTCAATCTCAGACCGGCAACCATCTGCAATCCTTTAACCGCAGCATATATCAATAACCTGCAGGCAGCGCTATAAATAGTTGCAGATGACCGCTGCGCTGTGAGCAGGCTCCATTCACTATGACCAAAACCTCACGAACAAGACTATAAGCTCCTGAACAAGGAACTTATAGTCTTTTTCCGTTCCATAGACTTGTTGAGCTGCACCAGACTTCATGTCCAATCCAGCTTTTACTCCAGCTCCAAAATCATGCCGGTTCGGGCCATTACGACACTTACGGGAAGGCCATACTGTTCAAGAACGTCAACACCATGCGACATATGGGTAAATATCGTATGCTCAGGCTTCGTTTCTTGCAGCAGTTCAAGGGCTTCGGTCATATCGTAGACAGATCGTGTCTCGATTGCAGATTCTTCCTTATAGAAATTAGTACCGATAATTAATAGCTGTAAGCCAAATAGAGGAGCTTTTTCCTCTTCATTCAGATTAATTGCATCTGAACAGTAGGCAAAGTGGTACGGCTGATCCGTGTGCTTGTCAAAGCGATAAGCATAAGAGAAGCCATTCTTGCCATGGCATACCTTCCAAGGACGAACAACCCACTCCCCCCATACCATACTGCCGCTGCAATCGTGGTAGTCGAGCTGGTTTTCCAGCCAGGGAAACATCGTGCGAAGCTGGGTCAGCACATCGGCTGGCGCATACACATGACCCTTCATATGGCTGTAACGACAAGCATCCGCCCATTCGGGAAGCCCGGCTATATGGTCAAAATGCGCATGAGTAATGAGCACATGCTCAAGACTCCTGAGTCCGTAATGCTCCATTTGGGTGCGCCACTCGGGACCGCAATCAATCAATAGCGTGCCAACGGACGTATGCAGCAGAGCGGATGAACGGAATCGCCGATTAGCGCCGCTAGTTCTGGCCTCGGTGCATACCCCGCAGGAGCAGTATACTCTGGGAACACCCATTGAATCGCCTGTCCCCCATAAGGTCAAGGTATCTTTCACTGTTTCCACATTCTTTCCAGCTGATGATTTAAGTAAAATAAATATAAACTACTTGGTGGGATTTGTACACTCGGAGAAACCGTTCGGGGAATGTAAAAAAACCGGCCGCATGGACCGGTCATACGTATTTTTTATAACATAAGCGTACTATGTCAA
>NZ_JAOQIO010000032.1:0-6878 GCF_025567575.1 Paenibacillus baimaensis
TTATGTTTCAAGAAAACCTACCTCTGAACCGCGGTCGCTCATCTTTGAAAGGCCTCGATAGAGGTTTTCTTATAAATTGGGTGTAATCACTTTTCACCATACATTCCAGAGGGCATCGAAAGCTGCTTGCCGGACATACTTTCTCTCAGCTGCCGATAATAATGACTTAAACCGATGACATCTGCTCCTATATTAATGAAGCTGTAGCCCATAGCGACAAGCTCGTCCCAGTTACCTACAGTGCCTACGGTCCCTGCGAATATTCCTTTGTCGGCAGCTGCTGCGGCTATCCGTTTGCGTGCCTCGGCAATTTTCGGATGATCCATCTGTCCGGGTGCACCGATCCCTTGGCTGAAATCGCCCGGCCCGAAGAAAATCATATCCACGCCGGGCATACTGGCGATTTCCTCCAGCTCATCCATAGCTTCCGGGTCCTCGATTTGCAGAATATTAAACCGCTCCGTATTCGCTTGCTGCAAATAATCCGTAAATTCAATATTGCAGTAGGCTCCGTCTGCATTGCCTCCATCGACAGGCCGACGGCCGAGCGGATGAAATTTGGTTTGCTGGATGACCAGCCTTGCATCGGAGAGACTCATCACGTGCGGCACCATAATACCTGTGGCATCCAGTTCAAGCGGTCGGACCAGGTCGCTGTAGCTCCCACGCGCCACACGAACAATGATATCGACCCCATACGCCTTGGAAGCGAGTATTTGCCTTTCAATAACGGACCAATCATTGGCTACGTGCTCCATATCTGTCCATATACAATCGAAGCCCGACATCGCGGCAATTTCGACTACCCGTGAATCGGCTAAATTCAGCTTGGTGCTCATGACAACCTCGCCGGCACGAAGCTTGTGCAGCACACGACTGGGTCTCATTCGAATATTAGTTTCGTGCATTTCAATTCCTCCTTGGGTTGACCGTTATAAGAGGTTTAGGCTTATACGGTATGCAATTCTGAAGCTTACTATAGAAGGTAGCGGCTGTCGGCGGTAGGTTAGATTTTATAGAAAAGGGTCTCATATTATAGAATGCCGATATTTCAAGGTTTTTGGATCAGATTGCCTCTTGGAATCTCTAAGTCTTTGTTATACTGTTACATGGTAAAGACGGGCAAGTCCAAGAAAGAGGGGATTGATATGCTGACCAGGCTGGGTCTCGTATTTCATAATTTGAAATTAAGCTACAAGCTGACGATTGCCATTTCATTCGTATGCTTAATCGCACTGACCTTGTTCTCCACTACGACCATAATGATCTACAAAAATATGATGACGGACAAAGAAATAAGCTCCACATTGACGAATCTGGACGCCTTTCGCGGCAACCTCAATAACTACTTGAATGGAATTGATAAATCATCTGTGCTGCTGATATACAACCCTGCCATTCAGGACCATCTGGAAAGTAACGCTGATCTATTGAAACCGGAGGATCGATTGAAGGCTTTTCAGGACATCAATCAAAAGATCAAAGAGATCATCAACAATTCGTATGGGATCAGCTCGATCGCGATTATGGATAATTACAATAATGCGTTTACCTTCGGTGAAAGCAGTAATCTGCTAACCTCCGCGCCCAACGGCAATTACCGGGATACGGCCTGGTTCCGAATGGCAGAGAAGCGTGATGGATTGTACCAATGGGAAATTACCGACTGGTCACAAAGCAAAAAAACGATGCATATGCTCCGTTCCATTAAAAGCATCCGCAATCAGCAAACGCTTGGGGTGGTCCTCTTCACCATATCGCCGGATATTCTCAAAACAATGTTTACCTCAGACAGCCAGATGGACGGGATTTACAGCATTGTCGTCAGCAGCGGGGAAATTTACTCGCAGGATGAATCGGGCAGGCAGCAGACGATCATCGATACGAGCAAAATGAATGCAGCCAAAGGGCACTATTTTACAGAATCCGGTGGTAAAACCTATATCGTCACGTATTCCACGAACCCGCTGACCAACTGGAAATTTACTTATACGATCGAGCAAAATGTACTATTTAAGGACATTAAATATATTTATTTTATTTGGGTCGTGTTCTTTATCGGTTCATTCATATTGATTAGTCTGATTTCCCTGAAGATTTCCAAAACCATTTCCAAGCCACTCAAAACCCTCACAATATTGAACAAAGAAGTCGAGCGGGGCAACCTGAATGTCAAATTCCTTTCCTTATATAAGGACGAGGTGGGGATACTCGGCAGCAGCTTTAATCGAATGCTCGATAATATCCGTGAAGGCATTCCACTGCGACGGGAAAAAATGCTTCGATCGATTCTTGAACAAAATATGAGCAAGGAAGAGTTTATGGAGCTCAACCAATTGACAGCGCTCCCGCTGATTCAGCCCTTTTATCAGGTTGTACTTATTGACTTTGCGATCGATTTGCCTGCCCACAAGCTGAAGCTGATGGAGGAACGGATGTATCGATATGGGGAAACAAGCCCTATGGTGTGCTTTACATTGAAGCCGGGGCAATATTGCATCTTATTTAATGATAGTAAAGAAGAGACGTACCGGATAACCAACGAACTGATCGATTATTATCATACACAGCTGGAAATTTCAGCGGTCGGCTATATAGGGAATGATTACAATGAGATCTATTTTGTTAAAAACTCGTTCGAGGAAGCGAAGGAATTAAGCAAATATCGGTTTTTCATCGATTCACATTGCATGAGCTACGAGGCTGTGATGGGGAAAGTATGGCAGACGACCTACCCGGACAAACTTGAAAACCAGCTTAAATATTACATCGAGCAGGCTGATCCGGAGCAGTGCCGGACTTTGGTCGGGAATTTGCTCATTTTTATTCGAGACAATAATATCAAGCCTTTCATTATTCATACGCTGCTTGCGAATATGTATATTTACCTGCAGCAGCTTTCGGTTAAGCATCATGTCGATCCGCAGCAGTTATTTGACCCGAGAATTTGGCAGATTGATCTGCTGGTTGATTCCCAGGGGTCGTTCCAACGAAATTTTGACGAATTAATCTCCGCGATTGAGAAATATATCCAAGCTATCGGAGTACAGGGCGCTCGGAGCTTAAGTCCAGCGATTCAAAAAGCGGTGTCTGTTATGGAAGCGGAATACAACAACTATGAGATGGGCATCGATTTTATGGCACGCATCCTTCATATTAATAGTGTTTATTTCAGTCAACTGTTTAAAAAGGAGCTTGGAACCAGCTTCATGGACTATTTAAGCCAAATCAGGCTTGGACATGCGCGACGTTTACTTGGGGAATCGAATTTGAAAATTAAAGAAATTTCCAAGGAAGTTGGTTATGCGGACCCGCATTATTTTGGCATCTGGTTTAAGGATAAAACCGGGTTGACCCCTTCCCAATACCGAAATCAGTCTACTTAATCCCGGGAAAACTTAGAATTTAACGGTAATCTTGAATATTCAACCTACCTGAATGGTCGTTTCCGATGCTACTTTTGAAATAAGGAGTGCACTGCGAATCAACGAAAAGGGAGGGCTACCGGTAATTCGGTTATGCAGATGCTTCCATAGTGACGACCAACAAGGAGAGGGGTGTTTTATTTGAAAAAACATACATTTGCGTTTCTGTTATCGGTTGTTATGGTGGTTTCGATCATTGTCTCCGGATGTAGTGACAACAAACCGTCTGCAGCCAACACAACGGGAGGTGCCAAGGGTGGCAACGACGAGAAGGTCGAGCTTACGCTGTGGGCAACGCCAACCGGCTTGGGTAAAGACGGGCAGAAGGCTGGAGAATGGATTAGTCAGGATCTGGTTGCGGAGTTTAACAAAATCTATCCGAATGTGAAGATTAATGTGGAGCTGATTCCTTTTGACGGCATCCAGGAGAAGATTTCCGTTGCGGCTGCCTCGAAGACACTGCCCAACATTTATTTTGATGTACCAAACCGCATATTGCCGCTTTCTCAATTAGGCGTTATTGAACCGTTGGATGATATTTTGTCACCTAAGGATTTGGACGCGGTTCGCAGCAACCCGGATATGATGAAGCTGGTGTCTCTGAACAATCAGATTATCATTATGCCGTTGGCTGCGACACCGGTTACGATTCTGGTCAATAAAAGCATGTGGGCTAAGGCTAATGCGCTCGACTTACTGCCGAAGGATGAGTTCCGTACATGGACGCTGGATGAATTTAAGGCTGCGCTTAAAGCAGTTGCTGATCCCAAAAATAATAAGTATGGCTTCACGATGTATGCGCTGAATGAACAGGGAGATGAGCTGTATAACAACACGCTGATGACTCACGGTGTGAAGTTGTTCAACGATAACTACAGCAAATATTTGGCTGCCGAGAATCCGAAAACCGAGCAGGTCATGACTTTCTTCAAATCGCTGGTCGATGAAGGACTCGTGAATCCACACCCGGAAACGCTATCAACCACGAACGCCAACGATTTCTTTTACCAAGGCAAAAATGGGATGGTAGTCGCTTCTCCAGCCGTTGTGCAAAATATTAAAGCGAAAATCAAAGACGGCAGCATCAAGGAACCGTTCGATTATATGTTTGTGAATTTCCCGTCAGAGGTTAAAGGCACATCCGGTATTAAATTAGCTCTTGGCAATGGAACGATCTTCAAGGATCAAGACCCGAATAAGGTGAAATGGGCCAAAATCTTTTTCAAATGGGCGATCAATGATACCGAGATGTTCTTCAACGCCCAAAAAATAATGAAATCGGTTGGTGATGCGCCAGCCTGGACAAAAGAGGATAAGGAATGGGGCTTCTTGACAACCCTGCTGACCAAGTCAGGACAATGGCCGCTTATTGATCCGCTAACCAAGGTCAAAGGCTTTACCGAAATGCGAGCTGCGATGTATCCCGAGATGCAGCGGATGTTCATTAATGCCGCAACACCGAAGCAGACGGTCGACAATATATCCAAGAAATTCAATGACATTACTCAAAAATATAACAAATAAGGAAGATTTAGGGTTGGCGGCTTTTGTGATGAATATCCTCCAACCCTCTTCTTCCCTACCTGAGGCAATGAAAGGATAACCTTATGACCCCAAGCCGTAACACGTTTTCAATGAGCACGAGGAGAGAGTTGACCGGCTGGCTGTTCGTACTGCCGATGCTGATCGTGTTTTTGTCATTTGTCATTTATCCCGTCATCCAGGCTTTTAAATCGAGTCTATACGGGTTTGACTACACCCAATATTATTGGAATGGATTAGGCAATTATATAACGATATTTCAAGATGAGACCTTTCTGAAGTCGATCCGAACGACCCTTTTATTCGTCATTCTGATTGTTCCGGCCCAGACCGTTATTGCCTTATGTATTTCCTTGACCATTAACAGCTTCTCCAGCAAGCTGCAGTCCTTTTATAAAGCCGTATTTTATGTGCCCGGTGTCACCTCTGTCGTCAGTCTCGCGATGGTGTGGGATTATATTTATAATAACCAGTTTGGATTTGCCAATTATGCACTTAGCCTGGTCGGGATGGAGCCTGTCAATTGGCTTGGAATCAATTTTGGTGTATACGCCTTATCCTTGATTGTGATCACCATCACACTCGGCACGGCGGTTGTCGTTATTTCCGCAGGACTTGACGGTATTCCTCAGGAGCTGTATGAATCGGCCAACATCGACGGGGCAACATCGAAGCGTATTTTATTCTCGATTACGCTGCCGCTGTTGAAGCCGAGCTTATTGTATGTGGTGGTTACCGGGATGATCGCCGCATTCCAGATTTTCACGGTTATCTTATTGATGACTGGAGGCGGACCGGCTTATAAGACTACTACCATTTTGATGCTTATTTATCGTGAAGCGTTTATGAATATGAATTTTGGAGCCGCCAACGCAATGGGAATCGTGCTGTGTTTGATTATCACAACGATCGCAATCATTCAGTTCAAGCTGCTTAAGACCGACATCGAATATTAAGGAGAGCGGATGATGGGGAACAAAAGCAGCAACCAATGGATTTTCAATGTCATACTTGTGATCGCTGCAGCTTTTTTTATATGGCCGTTGTACTGGATGGTAACGGGTTCTTTCAAAAACTTGACCGTAGCCATCCAGATCCCACCGGAATGGATACCGCTGCAGCCGACCTGGATTAATTATCGAACATTATTCGTAGATCATTCTGTGATTAAATGGTTTGGCAACAGTCTGTTCATTTCATCAGGCGCGACGGTATGCGTGCTGCTGTTAAGCTCAATGGCGGCTTATGCAATTGCCAAGATCCAGTTTAAAGCAGGCGGTTATATCTTTGCACTGATGATAGGATCGCTTACGCTGCCGCATGCCGTTATGTTTATCCCGCTGTTTCAAATGATGAATGAGCTGGGCTTGATCAACACCTACGCGGGAGCGATGCTGCCGGTCGTCGGCTGGCCGTTCGGCGTATTTCTCTTAAGGCAGTTCATGCAGACGCTGCCGACCGCGCTGATTGAAGCGGCAAGAATAGACGGGGGCAGCGAGGTTCAAATTTTCACGCGGGTCATCCTGCCTTTGGCAAAGCCGGGCCTGGCTGTGCTGGCGATATTCACCTTCGTTAATACCTGGAATGATTACGTGTGGCAGCTGTTAATTCTGACAAAGGATTCTATGTTCACGCTGCCTGTAGGCGTACGGGTTGTGCAGAAGGCGCAGGAATTCCACAATAATTACGGAATTGCTATGGCCGGAGCCGTTCTTGCTACGTTACCGCTGATCGGGTTGTTCGTTTATTTCCAAAAATATTTTACCAAAGGCATTACGCTTGGTGCTGTGAAAGGATAATAGAGAGCTGTCTCACAGGTCACACAATGACCATGAGACAGCTTTTTTTGTGATAACATAAGAATTTATAAGCTTTCAGCGGAGCTGAAGGATTCTTATGTTTCAAGAAAAC